>JBMSYB010000007.1:0-59724 GCA_049426285.1 Burkholderiaceae bacterium | reverse complement strand
GCGGGTTTAAGGCCGGAGAAGTTGAGATTTGGGGAAGCGGGTTTATTTACGCAGAGTCGCTAAGTCAGTTTTCTATCAGCAGAATGAAGATGACGCTTCTTGATGGCATCGAGGCAGACCTGTTTTTTGCCCTGAGATTCAGGGATGACTTTAGTGCCTATGGATCAGTACAGTCGGGCACCAAAATCAAAACGAGGGAGTATCTAGAAGAGCAGACTTCCGGATCGATTGACTATAGCTTTAGTTTGTCTTCGGAAGCTGTCAGGGCTCGAAATCTCGTTAATAAGGTCACTCTTAAAGACGGCTCAACGCTAATCGAAAAAACCGATTCCGGCGGAAACTACATCTCCAATGAGTTCATGGTGCAGGGCAAGACACTTGTGGTGTCTGGCGTCTGGGATTACGACACCAGCTTTGACTCCCTGACTGAATTTATGACTGGGAACCATACAGTGATTGGTGGTGTTCTTGCAGATACCTTTGTAGACTTCTCTGGTAGTCATACTTATCAAGGTAGTGAGGGAAACGACACAGTAGTTTTTTCTGGAAATAGGAGTGGTTGGTCAGTTGAGAGGCTTTCCAATGACCACATTAAAGTCACCAGCGTTTCCGGATTATCGATTTTTCCGCGAGAGGTGAACGACCTTCGTGGTATCGAACGTATACAGTTTTCAGACAAGGCAATTGCGTTTGATGTCGCATCGGTGGGTGGTGAGGCCTACCGGGTATACAAGGCAGCCTTTAACCGAGAGCCCGACCAGGGCGGGCTTGGGTACTGGATCGCCCAGATGGATTCGGGCATGAACATGGTGGAGATGGCTGCCCGGTTTATCGACTCCAACGAGTTTCGGGAAATCTACGGCACTTCTCCCACTGATGAGCAGTACCTAACCAAGGTATATCAGAACATACTAGGCAGAGACCCGGAGCCCGATGGCTACAACTGGTGGCTAAACGAGATGCGCACCAATCCCGATAAGACCCGCGCCAAGGTGCTGGCAGACTTCTCAGAGTCAGCAGAGAACAAGGCAGGTACAGCCCAGTTGGTGGGTCAGGGGATCGTTTATGAACACTGGGTAGGTTGAGCTATCAATCATGGGGGGCGATCGTTCCCGGATTTGAAGGCTTAGATGTCTTCAACTTAAAGAACCTGCACGAGGAGAGAGTATTCACCTGGGTCGTAACCACCCACTGCAATTACAGCGTTAACAGTCTCAGCGATCGAGAATTCTAATGAGGAGTCAAACCCAGTTCCTCCATCATCATCGAACAGTCCATCAAGAAAAAACTGATCTTCATCTACGAATACAACTGGGTCTTCCAATGGATTTTCGGCACCCCCTGGCAATACGGTCACGCGATACTCACCCGGGTTGAGAGTAATGGCATAGACGTCATACCCTTCCTCACTTGCAAGAACACCATTCACAGAGGTACCCAGCATAAGGGTGCCAGCCTGTCGAACATTACTCACTGAGTCGCCAGTTGCGACCTGGGAACTCATGCCTAAAGAGTAAGAGCCTGTATCGACATTACCGTAGACACTGGCTGCGATAAAGTAAGTTCCATCGCTAGATGGGGCGAAGCGCAAAAGAGAATCAGTACCGTCGCCGCCGTCGTCGTCAAACGAAACAAAATCTCCGGAGCTGTCAAAGAGCTTTAGCAGGCCATCAGAGAGTCCGGTTAGCGCGAAACTGTATTGGTTGCCCGCTTCTAGATTTACCCTAAACCAATCTTCGTCACCCTGGTAATTAATCTCCCCGCTCACACTACTGGCGTCAGAAAGACTTACCTGGGTTGACAAATTAGCAGGGACATCTGGAGGCCCACTATAGACCTCGCTTTCGATCTGTAACACGTAACTTCCGGATTCGGTAAGTGAATAGCCGGACGCAACCAGCGTGTAACTGCCCGAGGCAGCAGGAATGAAGCTGATCCGCGAGTCAAGCCCGACAGCACCATCATCACTAAAAGTAATAAACTCGTCGTTCTGAAAAAGCTCAAGATAGGGATCAACAAGGGTTCCAACACCCGAGTCTGCACCCCTTAGAGAGAACTTGTAGAGCATCCCAGTGTTCAACTCTACAGAGTAGCTGTTTAGCTCACCGCCGAATGTGATTTCCCCCGCAATAACTCTCTCGCTATTTGCTACAGAAAACCTCCTAATGCCACCGTCTGGCGCTGCTGTTCCAACCGAGATCTCTAGAGAATATGTTCCCGCCTCACTTCCAAGGAAAGAGTCGGCCGCCACGTAATAACGTCCGGTAGTTGAAATGCGCAAACTTAGGGCCGAATCTAGACCATCACCGCCGTCGTCGTTTTCGGCCAACAAACTTCCATCGGGATTAAACACGCGCAGGTAAGGATCCTCTAGTGTATCCCCAGTTAGCGCTATTTCATAGACCTTACCAGCCTCTAGATCAACAGCGAAAAAGTCGGGTTCGCCGACTGTCTCAAGGTTGGCTCTTACTGTCTGTCCAGCCTGGAGAATACTTGCGCCTTCTAACTCATCGAAATAGGAGTCGGTTTCGATATCCCCATCTTCGAGGGTGTCATCCTCATCTTCGAGAGTGTCATCCTCATCTTCGAGGGTGTCATCGCCATTGCCTCCTCCCACTGTGTCACTGCCTACCCCACCACCCACACTATCTACTGGTGGGTTTACTGGTGGATTAGGGGTGGGTGCGCCACTGCCGAGTGCAATAACTGCTTCACCCATGGCTTTGATATCTAAGTGGCGAAAATTCCCTCCCGTGTTTTTCACCCCGTCCGTAGCAACCTCTCGATCGACAAAAGCAGACGCGCTCGACTGCATAACTTTATAAACCTCGTCGACTGTTAGCCGACGACCAAGCGTTGACTGGGCAAGCTCCTGCGCGAGAGCTACGGCTCCAGCGGCAACTGGCGAGGCCATACTGGTACCGCTCAACGATATAACCCCTCCCCCAGAGTTGGCAGCCAAAACGTTACTACCCGGCGCAACGATGTCGGAAAGAGGTTCACTGCGCTGTGAAAACTCAGAGAGCAGAGCTCTGCTGCCATTGGAGGAACTGACCCCGAATGCGAGAGAGTCATCGGCAGGGGAGCCTACACCCTGAGCCTGGTATTCTTCGTAGCTGTTACCAGCAGCTACAAACGGAACCACGCCAAGCCGTACCAGAGCGGCGAATTCATCGCCAAAATAAGTAACCGATGCGGCATTAATGTTGGAATCACCGCCCCACGAATTATTTACTGCGGTAATGTTGTAGAGGCCAGCATTATTGACGACCCATTGAAGTGCTTTCTGCAGGTCAGCGTTAGAGCCAGAGCCCGCCTCTGTAAGCGCCTGGAGTAAAATGAGGTTGGCTCCCGGCGCAATACCCCTGGCCTCACTCAGTTGCCCAGCTACAATTGAAGCGACATGAGTTCCGTGATCGTCCTCAGCAGTATTGATGGTATTAGCACCGTTGCGCTCGGAGGTGAAGTCAGCATGGTAAATAATGCGATCTGCGACGCCATCCCCGTTAGCGTCGGGGCCAAAAGCAGGATGGTCAAGATCAAATGAACTATCAATAATTGCAATGGTCTGACCTTTGCCCGTGATTCCCGAGAACCTAGAATCGGCAAGAAACGCATCTAAACCAGATACTTCTGTCATTTTATTGGTCGCGAAAGATGACGTCCGCACCGTGTGAAGGCCAACAATACCTTCGGGGTTGCCGATCGAGAGGGGAGAACCAGTCTTAGCAACGTCTTGGTTCGCAACAATCAAGCCCACCGACCGAGGTAGGAGAGAAAGTGATATCTGAAGGCTACTTTCTGTTGCGCCGACATCTGAAAGAAGTCCACGTAAAGAACTCGCAGCAGACTCTCCGACATAGGCCGCGGCAAACTCGCTGTTAACCTCAAGTTGAGATACGAAAGATTCAATGACCTTGAGCTTGTTGGCGATCACTAAGGCATCGTTGTTTTGTGCGCCGTTGAGCACCGCAAGCGCCAGTCCCTCAGAACTTACGCGACCTGCCTCTAACTCGCCGACCCAATAACTCGACCCCTCAGGATCAGCGTGGCGGCCGAACAAATGAGCGTAGACCCCGTCAACCTGTTCCTTAAGGGAATCGGTAGACCTTCTAAAGTCCATACCACGTGCCTCCGATGAGGCTGCAATATCAACGACAGCAGAACCTTGAGATGAGTTGGAATAGAAATTCAGCCCAGACTGATCGGGCGGGCGACCCAAATACGCGAGGTAGGCCGGAAATACGGGGTTGCCACTCATTTTTTCCTCGCTAGGCTTTTATTGAAGATGAGAATGTAGCGGGTCTATATTCCTTTTGCTCCCCTAGGAATTCCCTTAGGAGGTACGGAATTACGAATTACGGTGACAGTTTACTGAATTACGGTGACAGTTTACTTAATTCCCCTACGGGGAATTAAGTAAACTGTCACCGTAATTCCTAATTCTAATTCAATGCTCGCGCGCGTGATTGATGGTGTAGCGGGGAATCTCTACCTCGAGGTCTTGCGCGCCCACAGCCACCTGGCAGCTGAGACGTGACTGCGGCGAGAGGCCCCAGGCGCGATCCAGCAGGTCATCTTCGTCTTCATCTGAGGGCGCAAGCGAATCAAACCCCTTGCGAATAATCACATGACAGGTAGTACAGGCCCGTGACATTTCGCAGGCATGTTCAATCTCTACGCCGTGATCAAGAAGGCTACGGCACAGGTTCGCACCCTGCGGCAGCACAAACTCAGTGCCCTGCGGGCAGAGTTCGACATGGGGACGCACTCGAATCTTTGGCATCAGCGTGGACTATGCAGATCGTGAACCGACTGGCCAGTCAGTGCCTGCGCAATGGCGCGGTTCATGCGCAATGCGGCAAAGGGCTCTGACAGACGGTTAAGAGTCTCGGTTGCAGAACGTAGACTAGCCAGGTCGGAGGCCCCGCAGTGCGCACGGCACTGGTCTATCGCCTGCCCAAGGACGCGCCGTTCTTCTTCTTGCAAAAGGTCGCCATCGGCTGTCAGGGCCGCAGTCACGGCACGCAGTAACTGCTCAGCATCCACCTGCGCCTCTGCAAGGGCCCGCGCATCTTTATCTTCCTGCGCTGAGGCAAAAGCCTCTTGGAGCATCCGGGCCACTTCGGCATCGCTTAATCCATACGAGGGCCGCACCTCAATAGACGCCGAGACACCAGCGGACTGCTCCTGCGCGGTGACCGATAACAGCCCATCGGCATCGACCTGAAAGCTCACCCGAATGCGGGCCGCACCCGCGGCCATGGGAGGAATACCCTTGAGGTCAAACTTGGCCAGAGACCGGCACTGCGAGACCATCTCACGTTCCCCCTGCACCACATGAATCGACAACCCCGTCTGGCCTTCTTGAAAGGTGGTGAAGTCCTGGGCGCGGGCCACGGGAATAGGGCTATTACGAGGAATGATGCGCTCGACCAGACCGCCCATGGTTTCAAGGCCCAGGCTAAGGGGCAGCACATCGAGCAGCAGCCAGTCGTCACCTTCCGCCCGATTGCCCGCCAGTAAATTAGCCTGCAGGGCGGCCCCAATGGCAACCACCTCATCAGGATTGATATTGGCTTTTGGCGTCTGACCGAAAAAAGCCTGAACCGCATGCTGCACGTTTCGCAGACGCGTGGAGCCTCCGACCAAGACCACGCCCTGAATATCAGCAACCGTAAGGCCGGCATCAGACAATGCCTGGCGGCAGGCGGCGAGGGTTCGGTCCACCAGGCCTTGCGAAATTTCCGCAAATCGTGCCCGAGTCATCGTCACAGTTCGGGTAACACTACCTGGGGTTGCCCAGTGCCCTTCAATAGAAGTCTGATCCGTCGGGCAGGAGGAAAGCGATTCTTTCACCGAGCGAGCGAGCCTCAGTAGGCCCTGCCAGGCATCGGCCGCGAGAGAGGACCGCGATACCGCCCACTGCCCAAGCCAGTCTTCGGCAAGCACAGCATCAAAATCATCGCCGCCAAGTTCTGGGTCGCCGCCTGTGGCTACGACCTCGAACACCCCACGGGTGAGCCTCAGAATGGAAATATCGAAGGTGCCGCCGCCCAGATCGTAGACGGCGTAGACACCCTCTGCGCCCGACTCCAGACCATAGGCCAAGGCTGCTGCTGTGGGCTCGTTAATGAGCCGAAGAACCGACAGCCCCGCCAACTGGGCAGCATCTTTGGTCGCCTGGCGCTGGGCATCATCAAAATACGCAGGCACAGTAATGACCGCGCCCACGAGACTATCCCCAAGGGTCTGCTCTGCCTGAAGACGCAGACGGCGCAGAATTTCGGCAGAGACCTCTACCGGAGACACAGGGCCGGCGGCAGTGACGAGGCGGACCATGCCCTCGCCCTGGGCATCCAAGGTATACGGCACACGCAGGCGCCGGGCATCTGCCAGGCCACGACCCATGAGACGCTTGACCGAGATGATGGTGTTGGCCGGATCGCTACTGGCCTGGTCAAGGGCAGCATCGCCCAACAGGTCTGCACCTGCGGCGCTGTAGTGCACCACCGAGGGCAGAAGCCGGCGGCCCTGGGCATCAGGCAGAATTTCGGCCACCCCCGAGCGCACCGCGGCAACCAATGAATGCGTGGTACCAAGATCGATGCCCACCGCATGGCGACGCTCATGGGGTAGCGTGGACTGCCCTGGCTCGGCAATCTGTAACAGGGCCATTAGCGCAACTCCATAAGACAGCCCTTAACAAGCAGCCTATATAGCCGGCCTCCATAGACAGCTTTCATCAGGCAGCTTTCAGTCGACAGCTTTCATCAGGCAGCCTCCGCCTGAAGCTTCTTAACAAACATTAAGGCCCTAATCTGTTCCGCAGCAAGACGACAAAGATCTGGGTCGGGTAGCACATCGCAGGACTGCCCCGAGCGGTCGGCGCCACGAGACTGGCCGTGCACAGGGTCTAGCAATAAGGTTAGCCGATCAATGCCCTGCGACATCTGCTGCAGACACTGCGCGCGCAAGGCAGACAGGGCCGCCTCCCGCGCAGGCGACTGGGGCAGGTCGTGAATATCAGAAAGCTCCTCTCGCAGGCGCATCTGTACCTCCAAAAACTCCTCGGGCATTCGGGTATTCGAATGCGCATCCACCGAAACACCGGCAAGGCCGCAGAGATACTCTGCACGCCGCAGGGGATCTTTTAACACCGCGTAGGCCTCATTGATCAGTGTGGACCACTGCAGGGCAAGCCGCTTTTGCGCATCTTCGGCGCGGGCAAAGCGGTCGGGGTGAACCGCCCTCTGCATGCGTTTCCAGCCCGCATCTAGGCCAGCACTATCAATACGAAAGGAGACGGGCAGGCCAAACAGTGCAAAGTAATTCTTCTGAGCCAAGCCCTCGGGCAGAGACTCAGACCTGGAAAGATTCACCGCAACCGCACTCGCTTTTCACATTGGGGTTGTTGAACTTGAACCCCTCGTTGAGCCCTTCACGGGCGAAGTCGAGCTCTGTGCCATCAATGTAAGGCAGGCTCTTGGGATCGACAAACACCCGTACGCCGCGACTCTCGAACCGAAGATCCTCATGGGCTACCTGATCAACAAACTCAAGCTTATAGGCTAGGCCAGAGCAGCCGGTGGTGCGCACTCCAAGGCGAATGCCTTCGCCCTTGCCGCGCTTCTCCAAAAACCGGGTAACGTGCTGGGCGGCCGCCTCAGTCAACGAGATCGACATGCTTCTTCCTGTAGTCTTCGACCGCCGCCTTAATGGCATCTTCGGCAAGAATGGAACAGTGAATCTTTACCGGGGGCAAAGACAGCTCCGAGGCTATCTGGCTATTTTTAATGGTCATTGCCTCATCCAGCGACTTGCCCTTCACCCATTCGGTAACCAGCGATGAGGACGCAATGGCTGAGCCGCAGCCGTAGGTTTTAAACCGGGCGTCTTCGATAATGCCCTGGTCGTTGACCTTGATCTGAAGCTTCATCACATCACCACAGGCCGGGGCACCCACCATGCCTGTACCCACGCTTGGGTCATTCTTATCGAGCGCCCCCACATTGCGGGGATTCTCGTAGTGGTCGATTACTTTATCGCTGTAAGCCATTGTGTGTTTCCTCTAACAAATAAAACGCAGTGCAGAACTTTACTCAGATAAGGGCGCAGTAAAAAAGGGGAATGAGACCAACCAAGCCCTAATGGGCAGCCCATTGAATGCTGTTGAGGTCAACGCCTTCTTGCACCATTTCCCAGAGCGGCGACATCTCGCGCAACTTGGCCACTTTTTCTTTCAACAAAGAGACCGCAAAGTCGATATCCGCCTCGGTGGTAAACCGCCCCACCGAAAAGCGAATTGACGAATGGGCAAGCTCGTCGCTACGGCCAAGCGCGCGCAAGACATAAGAGGGCTCAAGGCTAGCGCTGGTGCAGGCTGAACCTGAAGAGACCGCAATATCTTTTACCGCCATCAGCAGCGACTCCCCTTCTACATAGTTAAAGCTGACATTAAGGTTATGGGGTACGCGATGGTCCAGGTCACCGTTGAGGTAGACCGCCTCAATTTGAGAAAGGCCATTCCAGAGTCGGTCACGGAGCATGCGAATACGCTCGTTTTCGGTGGCCATCTCGGCCTGGGCAATCTCGAATGCGGCGCCCATGCCTACGATCTGATGGGTGGGCAGCGTACCCGAACGCATGCCTCGCTCATGACCGCCGCCATGAATCAAGGGCTCTAGCCGTACCCGGGGCTTTCTGCGCACAAACAAGGCGCCCACACCCTTTGGGCCATAGGTTTTATGCGCACAGAATGACATGAGGTCAACCTTCAGCGACTGAAGGTCAATGATCACCTTGCCGGTGGCCTGGGCACTATCCACATGAAAGACAATACCCCGCGCACGGCAGATTTCACCAATTGCGGCAATATCCTGAATCACACCAATCTCGTTATTCACATACATTACCGACACGAGAATGGTATCTGGTCGAAGACTGGCCTCGAAGGCCTTTAAATCGAGAAGACCGTTGGGCAAAACGTCAAGGTAGCTGACCTCGAAGCCTTCGCGTTCAAGTTCTCGACAGGTATCCAGCGTTGCCTTGTGCTCGGTCTTCACCGTAATAATGTGCCGGCCCTTGTCTTTATAGAAATGGGCGGCGCCCTTTAAGGCCAGATTGATCGACTCGGTGGCGCCAGAGGTCCAGACCAGCTCTTTTGCATCGCAGTGCACCAGTCGAGCCACCTGCCCCCGCGCGTGCTCCACCGCCTCTTCGGCCTTCCAGCCAAAGGCATGGCTTCGCGAGGCAGGGTTACCAAAATCCTGTCGCAGAAACGGCAACATGGCATTGAGCACCCGCTCATCTACCGGCGTAGTGGCCGAATAATCAAGGTAAATCGGAGTATTCATAGCCACCCGCTCTAACGGCTTACTACAGCACTGGTTATAGGATCTGCCGCCACAGGCCGACGCTCACGTTCTTCATGGAAGACCACCTGACGCGTGACAGGCGCGTCAGCGCCGGGGCGCTGCTTTTGGCGCTGTTCATCTACAAGGTCTTGAAGCGACACCGAATCGAGAAAATCGACCATGTGCCGGTTGAGGCTGGCCCAGAGTTCGTGGGTCATGCAGACCTGATCATCAAGACAGTTCTGCTTGCCCCCACACTGAGTAGCATCGAGAGGCTCATCGACCGCGTAAATGATGTCCGCCACGGTAATGTCTCGGCCTGGCCGGGCAAGGCGATAGCCGCCACCCGGGCCCCGCATCGACTCAACGAGTTCGTGCCGGCGCAGACGACCGAACAACTGCTCAAGATACGAGAGGGAGATCTTTTGGCGCTGGCTAATCGCCGATAAGGTAACTGGCCCTTTATCCTGCCGCAGCCCCAGATCAATCATCGCGGTTACCGCAAAACGACCTTTTGTAGTGAGACGCATACGACCTCCTGTGCACTAATTGCCTAAGGCCCCAACCAGAAAAGCAGTTGGGGAAGGCTCCCTGATGTCGGCTATTTCCGACTAATTTACTGGGTAGTCTACGGAAGTTGAGCGAATTACTCAACTTCTGGGGGCATTGCCCCTGCAAAACCTAGGTCTTCAGTGCACAGGCTTCGAATCCTCACCGTCGAATACTTACATCCCTACATTAGGCAGCGGCCACCATACTTGCCCGGCGCCGCACCACCTCCATCAGGCCATTACAGGCGTCTTCGATGTAGTCCAAGGCCTGCTCGAAACCCTGGTTTCCACCGTGATAAGGGTCACCAATAGTAGCCGCCTCAAACTCTGTCGCAAACCGCATTAACAGCTGCAGCTTGTGCTGAAGCCCTCTCGGGGAGGTGCGTTGCAGGAGCGCCAGGTTGTCCCAGTCCATGGTGAGTATGTAGTCGTACTCGCTGAAGTCAGCGAGTTCTACCTTGCGGGCCACATGCTCGGTTAAGTCGTAGCCCCGCTTCTGCGCGGCAGCAATCGCCCTCGGGTCGGCGGGCTCTCCGGCATGAAAACCATGCGTGCCCGCAGAGTCGGCCACCACCAGATCAGACAACCCGGCTGCCTTGACCATCGAGTCAAAGACCCCCTTAGCCATAGGAGAGCGACAGATATTACCCATGCAGACAAACAAGACCCGGGTTTTGACACCTACGGGCTTTAATGGCTTGGCGGGAGGAGTATCTATTCTTTTATTCTGGGTACGGCTCATTTTCAAAAGTTCCTTTATACGAACGTTCAAAGGTTATGCGGCGCGGGCTTGTGGCCCTTGCACGCGGGAGGACAACGATGCTTCTAGAACCTGGTCTTCAAGGCGGCCCGCCCCAAAGGCCTGAGCCTTGAGTCGCGTGAGCTCATCACGGGCAGCCGCGGCCTTTTCAAACTCAAGATTGCGGGCATGCTCGAGCATGGCCTTTTCTAGGCGGGAGATTTCTTTGGCCAAGGCCTTCTCCGACATGCCCTCAACCGACAGTGCCCCGGCCGCCGCAATTCCAGCCTGCCGGCGCTGCTGCTCTTTATTACTCACCGCACCATCAATGAGCTCGCGAATGTCTTTTGCGATGCTGCGCGGTGCGATGCCATGGGCGAGGTTAAAGGCCTTCTGACGGGCTCTGCGGCGGTCGGTCTCATCAATCGCGCGGCGCATAGAATCGGTGACCCGATCGGCATACAAAATCGCCTTACCATTCAGATGCCGGGCCGCACGGCCAATGGTCTGAATAAGGCTACGCTCAGACCGCAGAAAACCCTCTTTGTCGGCATCGAGAACAGCCACCAGCGAGACCTCCGGCAGGTCAAGGCCTTCCCGAAGAAGGTTGATACCCACCAGCACATCGAAACTGCCAAGCCGAAGGTCGCGCAAGATCTCGACCCGCTCGACCGTGTCAATGTCCGAATGCAGATAACGCACCCGTACGCCGTTCTCAGACAGGTAGTCGGTGAGCTGCTCGGCCATTTTCTTAGTCAGCGTAGTAACCAGCACCCGCTCGGAAACACCCACTCGCAGCCGAATTTCGGACAAAAGATCGTCCACCTGGGCCCGCGCCGGACGCACCTCAATGTCGGGATCGGTCAGGCCCGTGGGACGCACCAGCTGCTCAACGACGGCCCCCTGAGACTTGTCAAGCTCATAGGCGGCGGGCGTAGCCGAGACAAAGACTGCCTGTCGTAGTTTGGGCTCAAACTCATCGAACCGCAGCGGACGGTTATCGAGAGCCGAGGGCAGCCGAAATCCATATTCCACAAGCGTTTCTTTGCGCGAACGGTCGCCGCGATACATGCCCCCCAGCTGGCCCACCATGACATGGCTTTCATCAAGAAAAATCAAGGCATCGCTCGGCAGATAGTCGATAAGGGTGGGCGGCGGCTCACCGGCCGCAGCACCGGAGAGGTGGCGCGAATAGTTTTCAATTCCTTTGCAAAAACCCAGCTCTCCAAGCATTTCAAGGTCGAACCGGGTGCGCTGCTCAAGCCGCTGGGCCTCAACAAGCTTGCCCTGCGAGACAAAAAACTGCACCCGATCGTGCAGCTCGGCCTTGATCGTTTCGATTGCCCGAAGCACCACCTCACGGGGGGTAACGTAATGCGACGACGGGTAGACCACAAAACGCGAGATCTTTTGACGAATGCGCCCGGTGAGCGGGTCGAACAGGTGCAGCGACTCTACCTCATCGTCAAAGAGCTCGACCCGCAGGGCGAGTTCTGCATGCTCGGAAGGGAATATGTCAATGGTGTCGCCACGCACCCGAAACACGCCACGGGTGAATTCGAGGTCGTTGCGCCGGTATTGCATGCGCACCAGCTGGGCAATAAGCTCACGCTGGTTCATTTTGTCGCCGGAACGCATGGCCAGCACCATGGCATGGTAGTCGGCAGGGTTTCCAATACCGTAGATGCAAGAGACGGTCGCAACAATAATAGTGTCGCGACGTTCTAACAAAGACTTAGTGGCCGACAGCCGCATCTGCTCGATGTGCTCATTAATCGCAGAGTCTTTCTCGATGAAAAGGTCTCTCTGCGGGACATAGGCCTCAGGCTGGTAGTAGTCGTAGTACGAGACAAAATACTCAACAGCATTGCGCGGAAAGAAATCGCGCATCTCCGAATACAACTGCGCGGCCAGGGTTTTATTCGGGGCAAGCACCAAAGCGGGGCGTCCAAGCTGCGCAATGGTGCTTGCCATGGTGTAAGTCTTGCCCGAGCCCGTGACGCCCAAGAGCGTCTGAAAGGAAAGCCCATCCTGAACGCCCTGCACCAGCGCCGATATCGCCTGCGGCTGGTCGCCTGCTGGCGCGAAGGGACTGACCAGGTGAAATGGGCTAAGTGTCTGAGCAGACATGGTAAAGTGAGTTCTCGTGTTTCAAAGAGCGCTAATAGGAATCAACCGCATATTGTGGCGAGGCCTAGGCCAAATTTCCAATCCTTTTTTTCATTCCAACCTATTGACTTTAGGTCTTAATCCGCCTATGAACGCCCCGCATCCTTCTTTATTCGCCCAGGTAGATCTTGCTCCGCGCGACCCCATTCTTGGCCTTAACGAGGCTTTTGCCGCCGACACCCGGGCTGACAAAGTCAACCTTGGTGTTGGAGTGTATTACGACGAAAACGGCAAATTACCGCTACTTAAGTGCATAAAGGCCGCTGAAGAAGAAAGAACCGCTCAATCGCCCGCTAAAGGCTACCAGCCCATAGAGGGTGCTGCGGCTTACAACAAAGCCGTGCAGCAGATGATATTTGGCGCTGGCCATCCCCTCCTGGCCCAGGACAGGGTAGTTACTATTGAGGCCCTTGGCGGCACCGGTGCTCTTAAAGTGGGGGCTGACTACCTTAGGCAGTTACTCCCCCATGCGGCTGTTGCCATCAGCGACCCGAGTTGGGAAAACCATCGGGCGCTATTCGAGGCCGCGGGTTTTGCGGTGCACAACTATAAATACTACGACCCTTCTACCCGAGGCGTGGACTTTGCTGGAATGATCGCAAGCCTTCAGGCGCTGCCCGCCCAGACCATCGTGGTGCTACATGCCTGCTGCCACAACCCCACCGGGGCCGACCTTAGCGACAGCCAATGGAACGAGGTGGTGACTATCTGTGCCGACCGTAACCTGGTTCCGTTTCTCGACATGGCCTACCAGGGGTTCGGCCAAGGCCTTCACGATGATGCCGCTGCGCTACGCAAGTTCGCCGAGGCGGGCCTGAACTTTTTTGTCTCGAGTTCTTTTTCCAAGTCGTTCTCACTCTATGGCGAGCGGGTGGGCGCCTTGTCGATTGTCACTGGCAGCGCAGACGAATCCAAGCGCCTGCTAAGCCAGGTAAAACGGGTGATCCGCACCAATTATTCCAACCCGCCCACCCATGGCGGCGCCCTGGTAACCATGGTGCTGAACTCCCCTACCCTTAAGGCGCTATGGGAAGAGGAGCTGGCCACCATGCGTAACCGCATCCGCAGCATGCGCGAGGGCCTGGTGCAGGGCCTGAAAGATCAAGGTGTCCGGCAGGACATGTCGTTTGTAACCAAGCAAAAGGGCATGTTCAGTTACTCAGGGCTCACCGAATCGCAGGTGACCCGATTGCGCGAAGACCATGCAGTCTACGCCGTGGCAACCGGCCGCATTTGTATCGCCGCCCTAAACAGCAAAAACCTTCCCAAGGTATGTCAGGCCATTGCCAGCGTGATGAATCAATAAGGCCCGGCAGATACCCAAACCATCCGCGATTGGTATAGTCTTTCGGCATCAGACCATCCCGCAACCAAGGAAAGGGTATCCATGCTCAAGCCGCAGACAAAGTTTATGTGGGAAGACCCGCTGTTACTCGCGGACCAGCTAACCGACGAAGAGCGGATGATCCGGCAGGCCGCCCGTGAGTACTGTCAGGACAAACTCGCGCCTCGTGTGCTTTCAGCCTTTCGGCACGAAAAGGTCGAGCCCGAGATCTTCCCCGAGATGGGCAGCCTGGGCTTTCTCGGCCCCACCATCCCCACCGAGTATGGCGGGGCCGGTGTGGGCGATGTTGCCTATGGCCTCATCGCGGCCGAGGTCGAACGCGTCGACAGCGGCTATCGCAGCATGTTCAGCGTGCAGAGTTCTCTGGTCATGCTGCCAATCTACGCCTTCGGCAATGAGGCCACTCGTCAAAAGTTTCTCCCCGGCCTGGCCAAGGGAACACTCATTGGCTGCTTTGGGCTGACCGAGCCCAACCATGGGTCCGACCCCGCCGGCATGACCACCCGCGCCAAGAAGGTCGACGGTGGATACAGCCTCTCGGGCGGGAAAACCTGGATCTCCAATAGCCCTATCGCCGATGTCTTTGTGGTCTGGGCCAAAGACGATGCCGGCGAGATACGCGGCTTTGTGCTCGAAAAAGGCATGAAAGGCCTGTCTGCCCCAGCCATTCACGGAAAGATCGGGCTGCGCGCCTCGGTCACCGGCGAAATCGTAATGGACCAGGTATTTGTTCCCGAAGAAAACGCCTTTCCGGATATTCGTGGGCTCAAAGGGCCCTTCACCTGCCTGAACTCCGCCCGGTTTGGCATTGCCTGGGGCGCACTCGGTGCGGCCGAGTCTTGCTGGCACACGGCTCGGCAGTACGTCATGGACCGGCAGCAGTTTGGCAGGCCCTTGGCAGCCAACCAGCTCATTCAAAAGAAGCTTGCCGATATGCAGACTGAGATCACCCTGGGCTACCAGGGGGCGCTGCGACTCGGCCGCATGAAGGAAGAAGGTACTGCCTCGGTAGAGGCCACCTCGATTCTCAAGCGTAACAACTGCGGCAAGGCGCTCGAGATCGCCCGCACCGCGCGCGACATGCTCGGGGGCAATGGCATCACCGATGAATTTGGGGTGATGCGGCATATGGTGAACCTTGAAGTCGTAAACACCTACGAAGGCACCCACGACATCCACGCGCTTATCCTTGGGCGCGCGCAGACCGGCATTCAGGCCTTCTTTTAATGTCGAGCGGGGCATCCGCGATTCGCCATGGGCAGGCCGATCTGCTGTCCGGCGTTCGGGTGCTCGACCTGTCTCGCATACTGGCAGGGCCCTGGTGCAGCCAGCTACTGGCCGACCTTGGTGCCACCGTACTTAAGATCGAACGGGCGGGGCCTGGTGACGACACCCGGCAGTGGGGGCCTCCCTGGTATACGCCCGAAATTGCCAGCTATTACACCTGTACCAACCGCGGCAAGGTCTCCCTATCAGCGGACTTCAAAAATCCAGAACATCTCGCACAAATTCGGCTGCTGGCCAGCCGGGCCGATGTGGTCATTGAGAACTTTAAGGTCGGGCAACTCAAGGGATTCGGGCTAGACCCCGAGTCGCTGCGGGCAGCCAACCCTGGCCTCATTTATTGTTCGATTAGTGGCTTTGGCCAGAATGGGCCTTTGGCATCCCAGGCCGGCTATGACTTTGCCCTACAGGCCTACACCGGACTCATGCGCATAACGGGCGAACCCGGGCGAGAGCCACAGAAGGTCGGTGTCGCGGTGATCGATCTTTTTACGGGTCTCTACGCCTGCAATGCCATTACCGCAGCGCTGTTGCGTAAGGGCCGCACAGGCCAGGGCGCGACCATTGACTGCGCTCTACTGGACACCGGCGTGGCTCTGCTGGCCAACCAGGCAGCAGGCTTTCTGGTGGGAGGAAAGATACCGCAGAGCCTGGGCAATGCCCACCCCAGCATTGTTCCCTACCAGGCCTATGCCACCGCAGATGGCTACATGGTGATTGCCGTTGGCAACGACGGCCAGTTTGCGGCCCTCGCGCAGGCCCTGGGACGGCACGACTGGATCGCCGATGCACGGTTTGCCACCAACCCAGCGCGGGTTGCCCACCGCGAAGCCCTTAACCAGGAGCTCGCGCCCATTCTGGCGCAGCGACCCCGCCAGCAGTGGATTGGGCTGCTCACACCGTTGGGCGTGCCCTGCACTCCGATTTTGGGGGTGAACGAGATATTCTCTGAGCCCCAGGTAATCGAACGGGCGCTATGCCTGTCGTCCGAGGGCAGCGATGGGCTTCCCACCATGACCACCGTCGGGCAGCCCGTGGTCATCGATGGGCTGCGCCCCGCACATCCACTTGCGCCCGGACCAGTAGGGCCAGAGGTGACTACTTGCAGTTCGGATCAAATCCCGTTTTAAGCCGGGCCAGCTTTTTTTCTGTCTCGGTCATGTACTCTTTGGTCTGCGCCACTGGGTCGGGGCAGTCGCGGGTTGCCTCAGATTTGCATCCAGCGGCCACTAATGCCAACAAGGCGAGTGCGGCGAAAAGGCCTTGACGATGCATCTTCAAGCGGCCGCCCTGAGGCAGAACCGGGAGCGCTGCGCAAAAAACCCAAAGAGAAGGCCGATCATCCCGCCGCCAAGGGCGAGGGTGGGTCCATGGCCAAACTGCTCAATCAAGTCTCCCATAACCAACACTGTACGATGATTTAGGGAAATTGCTGAGCCATTAGGGCCTTTGCGGCATAAGAAAAAACGGGGCATAACACCAAAAGCTCAGGCACAATTCTCGGAATGAAAACAGCCCTGATTCTTACTGCATCCTTCTTTAGTGTGATTGATCGAATGTCTGTCACGATTGGGATTGTTTTACGCTGGTTGATTCTTACGGCAGTTCTTTTAAGTGCGGGAAATGCTGTAGTTCGCAAGGCTTTTTCCACCAGTTCAAACGCCCTGCTCGAGGGGCAGTGGTATCTCTTTTCGGCTGTCTTCATGCTTGGAGCGGGGTATGTGCTTCTGCACAATGCCCATGTTCGCATCGACTTCATCTCTGCGCGCCTTTCCGCGAGATCGAGAAATCTGATCGACATTTTCGGAATCATCCTCGTGCTTATGCCTACATCCGTGTTTATGGTTACGCTTTCATGGCCTTTGTTCTCCATTGCCTTTTCAAGCGGAGAGATGTCACAAAATGCTGGGGGCCTTATTAGATGGCCAGTGTTGTTAATGATCCCGGTGGGCATGGCATTGCTTTTCCTTCAGGCAATGTCTGAACTACACAAGCGACTGAGCTTCTTAGCTGGCCTAGGGCCGGATCCTCTTATGGTTATCGGTAGCAAAGACGCAGATCTTGTCCCAGACGACAAGAAAGCCTTTTCATGATCGACTTTCTTGCCTCTCAATTCCCGGTGTTTATGTTTTTGGGACTCTTTGTCCTTCTCATCAGTGGATTTCCTGTTGCCTTTGGGCTGGCCGCTGTGGGTCTAGGGTTCGGGCTTATTGGGGTGGCAATCGGACTCTTTCCCACTGTTCTATTTCAGGCCTTGCCTCTGCGCATTTTTGGGATCATGCAAAACGATACGCTTTTGGCAATTCCCTTTTTCACACTTATGGGAATCATCCTGCAGCGCAGTGGAATGGCTGAAGACCTTCTCGACACAATCGGACAGCTTTTTGGCCCGATTCGCTCTGGACTGGCCATAGCAGTGGTACTAGTAGGCACTCTGCTGGCTGCAACTACTGGAGTTATTGCCGCGGCGGTAATTTCCATGGGACTGATTTCCCTGCCGATCATGCTACGTTATGGCTATAACCGTTCCATAGCGACGGGTTCCATTTTGGCTGCGGGCACCCTTGTGCAGATCATCCCTCCCTCACTGGTACTCATCGTCCTGGCGGACCAAATGGGCCGCTCTGTTGGTGATATGTACAGTGCTGCGATTAAACCAGGGCTTATGCTTGTAGGCATTTATCTCTGCTTTCTTTTCGTTTTGGCTTTCTTGCGCCCCTCGGCGGTTCCCGCACTCCCTCCCGAGGCTCGGGTATACAAAGAACCAGACGGCAGTACCGGATATAAATCCCTCGTCTTTCTCCTTGGTGTCTGCGGTCTCGGCGGCTACATCTGGTACACGGTCCATGACTCCATCATGGGCCAACTTCTGGGAAGGGTAGATCCAGCACCCACCGACGAAGTCGCAGTGCTATCGGTTACCATTGCCAGCGTTCTTGCCCTCTTGGTGGCTTCAATTAATCGCTTTTCCGGCCTGAAACTTTTGTCAGTTATTGCCGAACGGGTGACGTTCGCACTGATTCCCCCGTTAGTACTCATCTTTCTGGTTCTCGGAACTATTTTTCTTGGCGTGGCAACACCCACCGAGGGGGGTGCCATGGGGGCGGTCGGCGCGCTGTTGATGGCCTGGTTCAAAAGACGACTGAGCTTGGACATACTAAGTCAGTCTCTTGATCAGACGACCCGACTGTCCGTATTCGTTATGTTTATTCTGGTCGGTTCGACAATCTTCTCTTTCACTTTTAATGCCGCCGACGGTCACATATGGGTCGAGTCACTGTTTGAGCAGCTTCCTGGCGGTCAAACGGGTTTTCTGGTTCTAGTAACGGTACTAGTCTTTATCTTAGGGTTCTTCCTCGACTTCTTTGAAATCGCCTTCATCATCGTTCCGCTTCTAGTTCCCGTTGCGAACAGCCTTGGCATCGATCTCATTTGGTTCGGCATCGTACTAGCCATGATCCTTCAGACATCTTTCCTTACTCCACCTTTCGGCTTTTCGCTTTTTTATCTTCGCAGTGTTGCGCCCTCAAAGGGCTATATGGACCAGGTTAATGGAAAGCTGATAGAAGGCATCAAGACCACAGAAATATATCGTGGAGCGCTCATTTTTGTCGTACTACAGGTTCTTATGACTCTTGCGGTAATCTTCTATCCAAGTCATTTACTTGGAAACTACAAGGGCGCCCCACTCTCCTCCAGCGGCGATGTCGAGCTTCCCTCGGCAGACCCACTAGACGATGCGCTCGAACCCGCGAGTGCCGAGACCGACTCCGAAGCCGAGTCCGATGAGGCTGACAAAGATGAAGAGTCTGAACTCGATCCGGCCGCAGCGCTCCTTCGAGAGATGCGACAGCAGAAGTAAATAATCCGCGAAAAAAAACCCGGCGAAATCGACGGGTTTTTTTCGAAACGCCGTGCTTTAGAAAAAACTACAGCTTGGCTCCTTGCATATAACTGTCAAACCGGGCTTCGGTAAAGCGGAACCACTGGTTGGCGTTACGTCTGAAGTCGGCGTAGTCCGCATAGATCTTCTGCCAACGGGGGTTTGCAGCCGAAAGCTCGGCATAGTACGCGAAAGCCTCTTTAAACGCCGCATCCATAATCGGCTTGGGCATCGCAAGAAGCTTAGCCCCATTCTTCACCAACTCACGCAGAGCACCTGGGTTACGGGCATCGTATTTGGCCTGCATCTCATTATGTGCAAACGCTGCGGCTGTCTCCACGATGTTTTTGAGGTCATTCGGAAGCGCATCATAGGCCTTCTTACTCACATAAAGGGAAAGCTGGGGGCCTCCCTCCCACCAAGCGGGGTAATAATAATTCTTGGCTACTTTGAAAAATCCGAGCTTAAGATCATCGTACGGGCCCACCCATTCGACAGCGTCTAGAGTCCCTCGCTCAAGAGCCGGGTAAATTTCCCCGCCGGGAATATTCTGCGGAACCCCGCCGATCCGCTCCAGCACCTTGCCACCAAAACCACCGATACGCATCTTAAGGCCCTTGATATCGGCAAGTGACTTGATCTCCTTGCGATACCACCCGCCCATTTGCGCGCCGGTATTCCCCATCGGGAAGTTAACAATATTGTAGTCAGCATAAAACTCACGAAAAAGCTTTAGTCCGTTGCCGTCGTACATCCACGCAGTCATCTGCCGTGAGTTCAGGCCAAAGGGGATAGCGCAATCCATCGCAAAGGTTGGGTCCTTACCAAAGAAGTAATACGGTGCGGTGTGCGACATTTCCACCGTGCCCTGCTGAATCGCGTCCACCACCCCAAAGGGCGGTACAAGCTCACCGCCCGCATGAACCGAAATGGTGAGGCGCCCGTTTGAGGCTGCATTAACCTTTGCCGCAAAGGTCTCTGCAGCGCCGTAGATCGTATCGAGAGCCTTTGGGAAGCTCGATGCGAGACGCCAACGGATGGCCTCCTGGGCCCGAACCGCAGGCGCAACCCCAGTGGCGAGGATTCCGGCTACCCCGGTACCGGCAACAAAATCACGTCTTTTCATGATGTCTCCATAAAGAGTTGGTTAAACTCCTCCACCTTATATCCGTATAAGAAAAAACACTAGCTGCGCGGATGGAGTGTTTTCCCTAGGTCTTTTTATGAAGAACCCTCTCGGCAATCCGCTGCACGTGCTCCGGCACCATCGACTTCATTTTTGCGGGCATCTCCCGCGATAGGTGAATCACCGTTTCGGCAGCCTTCATTTCGATTCGGGCACGGGCAAACTCCATGCCCTTGGGGCCAAACCAGGTCATCAGACGGCCCACAAGCGGGCGCAGCCAGTTGGGCATGCGCCGCAGCGGAAGACCTCCGGCCGCTCGCTGAGTATTCTCAACAAATCCCCGTACCGCAGCGCGGCGATTTCCTGAATCGGTGGGCTTTGATAGCACCAGCTCATCGCCAAGCAGTTCAACCAGCTTCTGCCCCTTGGCATTGCGCACAATCAGCCACTGCTGCCCTTGACCGCCCATATAGCCCACGGTAATGTCCGACAAGGCATTCACGTAGTCCACACAAGTACGACAGGTGAGCGGAAAGAAATCGCTGGGCAGGTCTGCCAATGGCAACTGCAGGAAGGGAATAAGCTTTTGACGCCCGTCCTCAAACCGTAACTCCACCTGGTAATCGGCCCGGAACTCAAGATAGCTCACTGTTTGGGGGGTGTCGGTAAGCTTCTCCAGAAACAGATGAAAGTTCTCGGTCGTGGTGTTGTCCGAACACGGGGTACCTATAACCCAGAGGTCGTCAAAGCCATACTGCTCCGCAAGGGCCCGCAGCGCATAGACCTGGCAAGGAATTCCAATCACGGCAAGTCTTTTAATTCCCTGCGCCAGCGCAGGCTCTATGAGCGATAAAAGAGGGGCATAGCCCATGCGCATACCCCGACAGGCGGCAAGCTCAGCTGGCTTACGCACCAGCACCGGCTCCGGACGCCATCGGTCCTGGGCAGCAGGCTTCATGGTTAGCACGGCATCCACAAGATCCTCCTGAAGGAGCCGTTCGGCCATGCGGGTAGTGATTCCCGTCCACTGGGCTCCCGCCAATGGCTGCCGCAGACGGGCGCGCCAAATAGCCTGGTGCGGACCAAAATAGAGCTGGCTGGGATCGTCGAGGGCGCGAGCGGCACCATGCACCCGCTGCTCCCAGCGCGGATAGTCAGGCGCTATAAACTGGCACGCGGTTGCGCAGTTTTTGGGAGAAGCAGACCGAGACACCCCGCAGTCCGTACAAAGCCTTCGGAATGGCGGCGCAGTCGCCGCCGAAAGTGTTGCTACCTTTTTGGATGGGTCTGAAGCCACCGCTTGGTCTTCTGATCCAGTTCCTGCATAGCCTGGGCGAGCTTTGGCGTGAT
Source organism: Burkholderiaceae bacterium (assembly GCA_049426285.1). Taxonomy (GTDB): domain Bacteria; phylum Pseudomonadota; class Gammaproteobacteria; order Burkholderiales; family Burkholderiaceae_A; genus Hahnella. The sequence continues at coordinate 37,921 of JBMSYB010000007.1, read as the reverse complement.
GGTGATCACTTTTCGTCGCGTGTCTATCGGATCAATCTCAGCCTGAATCAGCCCCTCATGAAGCAAAGCAGAAAGGCATTTGTGTAGCGTCGCAGGCGAGGCTACTTTAGACTTGGTGATGATTGTCTGCACATACAACGGCTCTGGTGACGACCGCACCGAGTAAATCCAGTCGACGAGCCGAATAGATAGGGAGTCGAGCGCGCGCAATGGGCTTTCGGCAATAGCCCTTTCGGCAAAGGACCGAATGCCATACCATGCACTCATATTTGCTGCTGCGTTGGAAGAGGTTTTTTTATTCATAGCGAGAGTTTAAAGTACCCAGTGCGGTCGATTTTTGTGTTCGTAATTTTAGAACACGGTCCGATAAACGGGTAGAACCTAAGGGTAGTTGATTTCTATGTGCTTAAACCATTATTGCAGTGCGAAGTTACAGCGGAAGAGCGGGCGCAGCACGGGGCTGGGCATGAAATTCTGCCTCGCCGTCATGCTCTCGCTGCCTATAGTATCGGCGCTACCACAATCAACAGTGCGCACGAAACCCGAGGAAAAAGTGGTCGCCCGTATCATGCAGAGCGTGGTAACCGTTCAGGCCATCGCCAGCCCTAATGCTGCTAGCGCCCAGACTCTGGGGCCTTACCGCGAAGGTTCCGGCATCGTTATAGACCGTGACACTATTGTTACAGTAGGCTACCTGCTCATTGAAGCTGAAACGGCTGACATCATCGATAGTCAGGGCCGAAAGATCCCCACGACGATACTGGGGCATGATCCGATCAGCGGCTTTGGTCTTCTGAAAACATTAATTCCATTAAAACAATCTCCTGTGGCCCTGGGAGACTCCGACCTGCTAGCTTCGCCACAGCGACTGCTTACCCTCGGGCACGGCGAATCCGAAGTGACCGAACTCCTACTCGCATCTCGAAAGCCCTTCGTTGGAAACTGGGAGTATCTGGTGGACTCTCCCCTTCTAACAATCCCTGCTGTCAATAACTGGAGTGGTGCCGGGCTCTTTGATGACCGAGGTGCGCTGGTAGGTCTGGGCTCCCTGCTTGTCGCCGATGCAACCGATGAGCCGAGGCCCCGCCCCGGAAACCTGTACATTCCGATAAATTTGTTTAAGTCAGTTCTTCCCGATCTTCTCAGGTTCGGTCGTCGGTCTGGGCCTGCACAGCCCTGGCTTGGAGTCCATAGTGAGCCCCATCCGCAAGGGGGGCTGGTCATCCAACGGGTTGCCGCCAAAAGCCCGGCGGAAGAAGCCGGACTACAAGAGGGGGATCGCATTCTGGCGCTGCAAGACCAGGCTATTCTCGACCTTGCAGACTTCTATCGCCGAATCTGGGCCTCGGGGCCAACCGGCAGTGCACTAGCGCTGTCGGTTGTGCGTGAAGGCGTCACCCGGCGCGTCACCCTCGTGACCGGCGATAGGCTCAAGGCTCAGCAGCGCCCATCTGGTGTTTAATTCGATATCGATAGACGCATCATGAAAGAATGGCTTCTCATTGTCTGGATCGGAACCTCTACCAATATGCAGGTAGTGGAACAACACTGGTCCGAAGCCGCCTGCCAGGCGCGTATCAAAGAAGTACAGGAGCAGGTCGGCGAGTCGTTTACCGTATCCTGCACCCAAGACCTAAAAGAAGGCCGATCCCAGTTACCGAAGCGCGGTATGGGCGTGGGTGTTACCAAGTAGTCGACCGTCGAAACCCCTGGGTATGACCTTGCCCTCTGAGGCCGAGATCCAGAGAGTCTCGATTGCCAAGTACCAAAGGCGCGCCGCAGGCTATGACAAGTCCTGCGGGCCCACCTGGCCCATTCGTACCCGGGCTATCGCTGGGCTGCAGCTGCGACCCGGAGATGTGGTGCTCGACGTAGGCTGTGGTACCGGGCTAAGCCTGCCACTTTTACAGGCGGCCGTGGGCTCATCGGGCAAGGTCTATGGCTTTGACCAAAGCCCCGATATGCTGGCCAAGGCCCTGCATCGAGTGCAGACAGAGGGCTGGCCCCAGGTAGAGGTGTTTGCATGCAGCGCCCAGTCTCTCACCTTGCCCGAAAAGGTCGATGCCTTTTTGTTTCATTACACGCATGACATTCTGCGTTCCCCAACGGCCCTATCCCAGCTGCTGGCCTGGGCCAAGCCCGGTGCACGGGTTGCTATTGCAGGCATTCAATATTTCCCCGCATGGATGGCACCGCTCAATCTCTGGGTCTACCTCAAGAACTATGGCTATAACGGGGCACCGGGCGACCTCCGATCGCCCTGGGACCGAATCGCCCCGTATCTCGATGACTTTGAAAGAACCTCTACCCAGTGGGGCATGGGCTACATTGCCTTCGGACGGGTGAAAGCAATCCCCTCAGACGCATGAGTCAGAAAGGCTGGTTGCAAGGGCTCGCCGCACTGTTGATCCTCAACGGACTGTTGAGCTTCACCGCCTGGTGGCCAACCCCTGCGGTGCTCCCCGATCTGCGTATCGCGCCGGAGTTTGTTCTGCTCTGGCTGGCACTCTTGCTTTATGCGCGACTGTACGGCAGCCCCGCGCGGTCTCTCCTCTGGACCCTCACGCTGATCTACACCGTGCTTGTCTTTGCCCGCTATCTCGATGTAACCGCACCCGCGCTCTTTGGCAGGTCCGTAAGCCTCTACTGGGACATCCCTCAGATCCCTCGATTTCTCTGGGTATCTGCCTCCGAAGGGCCCTGGTGGCTTGGCCCCTTAACGATTGCCGGCCTGGGAATCGGTATAAGTATTCTTCTGGGGCTGATTTTCTGGTCGATCCGCATGGCCACCAACAGCCTTGCCATCCCGCTCTGCAAAAGGCCCTGGCTCTGGATCGTTACGGGCATAGCGACCGCTCTTATTTCGGCAAACTATGCGGGGGTTCAGGCAACCTGGCCCTACGTTTCTAAGCCGGTCATTCCCACCTACTTCCAGCAGTTGAAAATTCTATGGGATGCCCAGTCGCCGAAGTCTCTTGCACGCCTTCTGCCCGATGAAACCCCCATCGAATCGGCGCTGAGGCATCCGCCCGATACCGTACTGGGGCAGCTCAGGCAGCGTGACCTCAGCATTATCTTTTTGGAATCATTCGGGGCCATGCTCTACGATGATCCTCAGGCAGCCGAGGCCACGGCCGCCGCGCGAGGCGCCCTATACCAGGCCATTACCGCAAGCGGACGCAGTGTGGTCACCGCCTTTTATCGATCACCCACGATCGGTGGTGCCTCTGACCTTGCACATATGTCTGTACTGTCTGGCGTAGACCTAAGCGACCCTCGGCGCCATGATCTGCTGCTCACCACGGGCAGGCCCACCCTCATTCAACTCTTACAGACAAAAGGCTATGAGGCCTTCGGCCTTTACCATGCGGTCTCTTGGCCCTGGCCGGAACGGGTTTTCTACCGGTTCGACCACTACCTGGATGGGCCGTCTCTGGGCTACCGGGGGCCACCGCTGGGTTTCTGGTCCATTCCCGACCAGTTTGCCATCGCACGGTTCATGGACCTGCATCCGATTGGGCCGGAAACCCCGCCCCGGTTACTTCTTTTTCCCACGATCACATCCCATTTTCCTTTCAGCCCTGTACCCCCCTATCAGCCCGACTGGCGACAGGTTCTTACCGAAAAGCCTTTCGGCGACAACGACACCGAAATCGCCTTGGCCGAGAGACCCAACTGGCGCAACATGCGCCCCGACTACCTGCGCATGGTGAACTACGTTTATCAATGGCTCAGCGGATTTTTTCTTCTGCCAGAGTCGCGCGACACGGTCTATCTGCTTATCGGGGATCATCAGCCCACGGCAAACGTCAGCGGAGAAGGCGTGACATGGGATGTCCCGGTACATATCATCAGCAGAGACCGCAGCCTGCTGCAGCCACTGATCTCGGCTGGGTTCTCCGAAGGGCTGAACGCCGCCCGCGCAGCACAAGGAGGGCTGCACGAACTGCCCGCACTTTTGCTTCAGGTCTGGTCAACTCCGGCCCCGGGCAGGCCATAGACGAGACCTGTCATTACCAACAACACTGCCATCGTGACTGCCTGAGGATTTTCAAGCCCCTCTAGCAGGGCCAATCCCATTCCTGCCAGGCCGGCGGTCACCGCCATGGCGCGCAGCGTCCACGAACGCCAGCACTGGCAGGCCCGCGCCCCATGGCTCAGGCGCCATGCAACAGCAAAGACCACGGGGCCAAGCAATACCGGCCAGACAAACGGGCGATAGCGCCCCTCCATGATTAGCCAATAGACCTGCCAAAGGACAAGACAGAGCCACAGAAATATCAGCCCTCGAAGCAGGCGGTCCGCATAAGGCAATAGCCTTGGGTCGCCCCGCAAAAGGCTGCCAGTGGTCGCTCTGCCCCTGTCGCGCGCCTTGGAATATTCGGCAATAGTGAAGGCGAAAGCCTGACCGCCCGCCTGTCCGGGCAGACGGAGGGCAAAACTAAGACAAAGCGCTGTGGAAATGAAGAGCCCGGCCATGGCAAGGCCCCACTCGGCCGCAGTACGACTCCATAGCCATGCCATTTCGATCTGAACCACTGCTAATCCAGCGATCAACAGCCCAATCGCCAGAGCCCATCGAAGGCGCGGCCCTGCCAAGAGCAATAGGCTCCAGCCAGCCATTAGGACCGCCAGAACAAGCCAGGATTGCGTCTGAGGTAACGGCCGGGTCCAGTCAACCCGACGACTTCCATCGGAGGCAAATACACCCCAGGCACCCCCCATTGCTCCCTCCTGTGCCCGCTTCCAAGGCTGATCAAAGGACTCAATCAGGTTGAAATCGATGGGCGTGACACCCTGGCGCGTTAGTAGGCTGTGCACGAAGTAGCGCTGCTCCTGGACTCCGGGTAGCGCTGGCCCTCGCGCCCGCCCCCAGGCCGGCCAGCCCGTTTCTCCCACCCAGATGGGCAGCGGAGAGAAGAGCCTTTGCATCTCCGCATAGCGTTCATGCACATAGTCGACCGCCCGCGAGATCCCAACCGGATCATCTTCCCAATAGGGGAGGATATGCACCGTTACCAGGTCGGTATGCGGTAGAAGATGCTGGGCATAACGCTGCCAAAAGGCCCAGACATCGGCATAGGTAACCGGGATCGTAAGCTCTGCCCGCAGCTCTGCGAGAAGGCTGGCCAGTTCCCCAACCGGAAGATCACCCCGCAATAAGACTTCGTTACCCAGAATAACCATGTCGATAACATCGGGATACTCTCGGGCCAGAGCCACCGCGCGTTCAATCTCGCGGCGATTGGCCTGACGATCGGGGCCAATCCAAACGCCCATGCGCAGCCGCAGGCCCAGGGACCGGGCAAGCTCGGGAATCGCGTCCATTCCATGGTCCAGGCCATAGGTGCGCAGGCAGGGGCTGATGGTCCGGATCTGCTGCAGATCGCCCTGCAGCTGCTCTCGGGAGAAGCGCAGCGTCGGGTCAAAGGGTGAATGGGCGGGATCCCGAAAAGGGGCATACGATACGCATGGCAGAATCGCAGAAGGCTGGGGTGCCAGCGGCCTCTCCCAGAATCGCTGGCCTGCCCACAGGCTCAGGCCCAGACAGGCGACAAGAATAACCGCCAAGGCCGCACGAGGGCTGGTGCCTGGGCGCGATATCTTGTCTGCAGTGTCATGCATTCTCAATAAACCTGTCAGTCTTCTTCCGGTTGAACAACGCCATGCAAGCGCCTAAGGCATGATCCCACCACAGTCTGCTCCGTCGGTAGTCGTAAAGGGCCCACGCAGGAATCCTGTCCGGGTCCTGCTAGGCGTCGCTGGCATGATCCTGGTCTTGCTGGCCCACCTTCTTGCCTGGAGACTGGGCAATCCAGAGTCCACCGCACCCAACGTCAATAGTCCCGCGGCCGGCATAGCCTACAACGGTTACGGCCGCTGGAATGGCCCCCAGGCAGGATCGCCTCCTGCTGCCGAACAGGTCTTAAGCGATATTGCGCTCTTGGCTTCGGCCACCAAACGCATACGCACCTACAGCAGCACGGAGATGCCCAGCCTCTTGGAGCATGCCAGGTCGCATGGCCTATCGGTAAGCCTTGGAGCCTGGCTGGATCAAGACCCCCAGCGTACCCAGCAGGAGGTCTCTGCGGCGGTCCTTGCTGCGCAGGCCCACAGCCATGTGGACCGACTGATTCTGGGAAATGAGACACAGCTCACCCGAAGGCTTCCTGCAAAAGCGCTTTATCAGATACTCGATGAGACTCGGGCGCGACTGCGCACCCCGGTATCCACGGCCGAACCCTGGCATGTCTGGCTATCGCAGCCAGAGATCGCCCGACATGTCGACTTTATTACGGTTCACCTGCTGCCTTACTGGGAGGGAATACCCGCCGAGTCGGCAGTGGACTATGCCTTGGATCGCTTAGCCGAGGTGCAGGCAAGATTCCCCCGAACGCCCGTGGTGATCGGAGAGATAGGCTGGCCGAGCCAAGGCACGGTGCAGGGATATGCCCAGGCCTCCCCCCAGATACAGGCGGCATTTATTCGAGAGTTCGTGCAGCGCGCCGAGGCACTTGGGCTGGACTACTACCTCATGGAGGCCATTGACCAGCCCTGGAAGCGGATACAAGAGGGCAAGGCAGGCGGTCACTGGGGTATCTGGGATGTATCCCGGTCACCGAAGTTTGCCTGGGCAGGTCCGCTTGCGCCCGACAGGCACACGACGATAGTCGCGCTCGGGGCCGCTATTCTCGGCCTGGTGCTTGCGCTTCCAGTGCTCTTTGGAATCAGGCAGATGCGGCTGCGGGCACGGGTTACTCTCCTGGTCGGAACTCAGATGATTGGATATGCCTTTGTCTGGTTCGCCTGCTGGCCTTTTTCAGACTACCTGAGGCCCGCCGAGCTCTTTATGGCGCTTGGGCTGATCGCAACAATCACCCTCATTGCAGTGCTGATGCTTGCCCTGCTCTTTGAGTTCAGCGAAGTGTTCTGGCCGGCAAGCCTGAGATCAGACCCGCCGGTTCCCTTGCGGCTAAAGCCCCAAGACGCACCGAAGGTGAGTCTGCATCTGGTCTGCAGCAATGAGCCGCCCGCCATGGTGATTCAGGCAGTCAACCAGTTGCTGGCAATAGACTGGCCCGCGCTCGAGGTTATCGTGGTGGACAACAACACCGGCGACCCAAGTCTCGTTGCGCCGCTTGCAGAATTTGTGCGAAACCGCGCAGACCCCCGGCTACAGTTCTTTAGCCTGCCGCACTGGCCAGGATTCAAGGCAGGCGCCTTGAACTTTGCGCTGGAAAAGACAGACCCTCAGGCCGCCTGGATTGGCGTGGTGGATGCCGACTATCAGGTGCATGCAGACTGGATCACGCAGCTGGCAGGATATTTTCGCCAGGAGAATGTCGCACTGATACAGGCGCCCCAGGCACATCGTGACCCCCTCAAGCAGGCATTCTCGCGAATGGCCTATTGGGAATATGAAGGGTTTTTTCGCATTGGAATGCACCACCGTAACCAGCGCAACGCCATCATTCAGCACGGCACCATGACCCTGATCCGTGCCCAGACCCTTCGCAGACTCGGCGGATGGAACGTCCAGTGTCTATGCGAGGACTCAGAGCTTGGCCTGCGCATCTTGGCCACCGGTGCGCGGGCGGTATATGTCGACCAGATATTCGGAACCGGGTTGCTTCCCGCAGACTTCATAGCCTACCGCAGGCAGCGGCGCCGATGGGCCCACGGGGCTATGCAGATTCTTAAGTCGCACCTAGGGTCCCTTATCGGCCGATCACCACTGAGCCTTGGGCAGCGCTATCACTTTCTTGGGGGCTGGCTGCCCTGGATGGGCGATGCCCTACACCTTGTCCTCACGCTCGGGGCAGTTGGCTGGAGCCTAGGAACGATCATCGCACCGGAGCTTTTTTCGTTGCCTACCCCGGTGCTGGTCATTCCGCTCCTTGCGCTGATCCTGTTTAAATTAGGCAGCGCCTTGGCGCTCTATACCCGCCGGGTTGACTGCGGCTGGGGCGAGAGCCTTGGCGCCAGCTTAGCCGGAATGGCCCTCTCTCATATCATCGCCCGAGGGGTAATAAGCGGACTTTTCGGGCGCTCTGCGCGCTTTGAGATAACCCGCAAATCGCCGGAACATAGCCAGGCCCCGAACCCCACCGGCGCGCACCGAGCGCTGGAACACGCCTCTGGCAAAAGCATTGTCACAAATCACCTTATCGCAGTACGCGAGGAACTGCTGCTTCTCGTAATGCTGGTTTCGGGGTTGGGCCTCTTCTGGGCTCTGCCACAGTCACTGGTTATTCCCATGGATAACCGGCTTGCCTGGTCTGCCATCCTGGGGCTTCAGGCGCTACCCTACCTGGCAGCAGTCGCCTGTGCCATGCTCAGCCCCCTCGGGCAAGCCACTCCCCATGACCAAGAGCGAGTTCAGACAAAGACTGCGCATACGGTGCATTGGGCCAGCCTAGAAGGCTCGCAATCCGGGATGACTGCCGAAGCAGTGACTCAGAATCCTCCGCCACCAGGTTGACCACTGCGTATCGATGGCTTCCCATCCAGGCCAGTTCCCTGTGTACCGAAAACGGTGCGCGCGAAAACTGTGCGAGCTGTGCCTCAGGAATCTCTCGAGACAACGCCGCTATAGCGCCTTTTGGCGGGCAAGGCGGCAGCTCGTCTCGGGCAAAGGCTCGCCAGACCAGGCTCGCACCGGCGGCTCCTGTAGGCGGCTGTCGGGGAACTGAACTGCCTTTGCGCCCTAGCGCGATTGCCAAGGCCATAGCATGTGGATTAAGACCCAAGACCCCACGATAGAGGTCTCCGAACTGGGAGGAGAGTCTCGGGTTAAATTCAATGACCGAAATACGATCCGAAACAGGGTCGTAGAAAAATTCCATATTAAAGAACCCCTGACCGAAACCCACCGCGGCCAGAAAACGTTGGGCGACGGCTAGGGCGCGTGCGATTACAGTCTGAGGAAGCTTAGAAGGAAATTCCCAGCGCTGAAAGGCCTGTGTTCCCGGATAAGACACCGCATCCACCACCCCGAGCAGATGTATCCCAGACTGATCCCTATAGCCATCCAGGTTGTACTGCGGGTGCCAGACAGGCTCTTCAGCAAGAAACCGCAGAGACGATCCCGCCTCGGGAAGGTGTCGCGCAATTGCCTGTTCAAAAGGCGCAAGCAGTCTGCGAGTAATCCACCGATCTGCAGATACATTCGCAAAATAATCACGCCAGGCTAGAGGGCCATCGATACTGCGGGCGAGCATCGAAAAGGTCGCCCGCGCCGGCTTGAGATAAACGGGAAGCCCGATCGACGCGGGAGGGCTTAGATTCGGTCGGGCGTCGATCGCTGCGAAACGGAGATTCTCCTGCGGGCAGACCTCTTGCAATACGGTTCTCGCATAGAGCTTATGCTGGCAGGCGAGCACCGCAGCGACGCTCGGGCCGGCGAGGCCAAGACGCTCGGCAACCATGGCAGCCACAAGGGCACCGTAGAGTTCATGATGCGACACCACAGCGGCCCACCCCCGGGCGCGGCCGCGTTTGGCAATGCGGTCCGCATACCGGTCAAGGTCAAGGGTAAGGAGACGCAGCCCGCCTAATACCGAGAGAAGGTCAAAGCCTGCATGGTCAGCCTGCAGACCCTCCGGTAACTGACGATGGGCAGAGGCATCCCAGTCGTAGTTAAACAACAGGCCGAGACGGGTGCGATCAGGCTGCATGATTCCAATACTATCGGCGTCCCAGGCTTTGCTGACGAATCACCGTGTTAAGAATAAGTGCGCCCAGAATCAGGGTAGCCCCTTGTACTGTCACCAGCGTAATCACCTCACCCCCCCATAGCCACGCCCAGATCGGTCCAAGCACCACCTCAAAGAGAGACAGTAACGCAATCTCCTGGGCGGGCAGATAGCGGCTTAACCAGACCAGCAGGCTACAAGGCACGGCAAGCTGAAAGACACCCAGAAAGGCCAGCCATGCAAGATCAGACTCTGTGGCTTTTACCGGAAATATGAAAGGGAGGGTGAGAAGCGCGGAAAAAACGCCGCCGAGCATGACCGCCGGAATCAGGCTGACACCCCCACGGGAGCGTCGCAGAAGCACCAGGTTGCAGGCGGCTGCAATCGGAGTGCCCAGTGCGATGACCACGCCTAACAAGCCATCGCCACTGAGTCCCTCGCGCAGCATCCACCACAACCCAAAACCAGCAATACAAATGGAAGCTGCGGTAACCTTCGCGATAGGCTCTCCGAGAAACCAGCGCGCAAGAATGGCTGCAAACAAAGGCGCCAGGCTCATGATCAACAGGGTATTGGTGACCGAGGTCAGCATAATGGCGACCATAAAGCAGGTAAACATCGTGGCCCAGAAAATCCCCGATAGCAGCCCGGGGAGTCCCATGCTGCGAACCAGACGCACCAGCCCCAAGGGGCCCTTTTGCACCAACAACACGAGGACCAGCGTCAGACCACAAAAAAAACTGCGCCAGAATGTCACCTCAAAGGAGGCCGCCGACTCAAGCTGTCGCGACACCACGCCCGCCGTACTCCATAGGGTGCAGATCAGGATCATCCAAAAAAAGCCCGACACAGGGCCGGGATTATGCACAGGCATTCGGTGATTTCTCGCGGGGGGAAAGCCCGGTACTTTACTCCATGGCAAGGGTCTTACCTGCACAGGCTGGCCCTATCCCGGCAAAGGCCTTACCATAAGGTGCACTGTCTTCCTCAGGAGCCCGACATGGCTACAGTTTCTGCGGCAATCGCTTCGGTTTTTCTTCTTTATGGAGGACCCCCCGTGCAGAAATCAGCCGTCCCCTTGCTGCTCACCCAATCTCAGGCAAAAGCCAGCAAGAGTATGAACTGCCATATCACCAGTCGCGATCCTAATCGGGATAACACGCGAATCAAATGCGTCTACAAATGTCCCACTGGCAAAACCGAGGCCGAGGTTATTCCCAAGGGTAGTTCCTGCCCTCCCTATATCAACGTTCCTCAATAGCAGGAGATCACCGCAATGCCCACCATTCGTGTTGAAATGTTCGAAGGCCGCACCGACGAGCAAAAGCGTGCCTATGTCAAAGCGCTCACCGAAGTGACCACCCAGATTCTCGGGGGCAGCCCAGACTCGGTAGACATTCTTTTCTATGAGATACCGGCGCGCCACTGGGCTACCGGCGGCGAACTCTGGAGCGACAAACAGAAAAAATGAATGCACCCCTAGACCCGCAGATTCTGCGGGCGCTGCAGCAGGTTCGACTAGACGACAAGTACCGCCTCGAAAAAGGCAAGGCCTTTATGAGCGGGGTGCAGGCCTTGGTGCGTCTGCCGATGATGCAGCAGGCCCGCGATTCTGCTCAAGGGGTCAAAACCGCAGGCTTTATTAGCGGCTATCGTGGTAGCCCCCTGGGCGGCTACGACCAGGCCCTCTGGGCCGCAAAGGCACACCTGGCCGCACAGCAGATCGTTTTTCAGCCGGGTGTCAACGAGGAGCTGGCGGCAACCGCCGTCTGGGGCACCCAGCAGCTCGACCTCTTCCCCGACAAGAAAAAATTTGATGGCGTCTTCGGCATCTGGTACGGCAAAGGTCCGGGTGTCGATCGCTGCTCCGATGTCTTTAAACATGCCAACATGGCTGGAACCTCCCGTTTTGGCGGCGTGCTGGCGCTCGCAGGCGATGACCATGTCGCCAAGAGCTCCACCGCGGCCCACCAGAGCGACCATATTTTTAAGGCCTGTGGCCTGCCGGTCTTCTTTCCTTCTGACGTCCAAGGCATCCTCGACATGGGGCTGCATGCCCTGGCCATGAGCCGGTTTGCTGGGCTTTGGACCTCCATGAAGACGATCCAAGATGTGGTCGAGTCCTCTGCCAGTATCGATGTTGACAACGACCGCGTTCAGATTGTTCTTCCGCAAGACTTCCCTATGCCTGCCGATGGTGTGCACCTGCGCTGGCCCGATGCGCCACTCGACCAAGAGGCGCGGCTTATGGAAACCAAATGGTATGCGGCGCTTGCCTATGTTCGGGCTAACCGACTCAATCACAACGTGATTGCGGGACCCCACGACAGGTTCGGCGTAATCGCCAGTGGCAAAGCCTTTCAAGACACGCTACAGGCCCTTACCGACCTCGGCCTGACTCCCGAGACCTGCCGACGCGTTGGGCTGCGGCTGCATAAGGTCAATGTGGTCTGGCCCCTGGAGCCCACCATCACCCGCGACTTTGCCCAGGGACTGCAAGAAATTCTGGTGGTAGAAGAGAAACGCCAGATCATCGAATACCAGCTCAAAGAAGAACTCTATAACTGGCGGGCTGATGTCCGGCCCGATGTGCTTGGAAAATTCGATGAGCCTGAGGGCGACCACTCCGGGGGAGAATGGTCGCATCCCAACCCTACCAGCCATGTGCTCTTGCGGTCTAAGGCTGATCTCACTCCGGCCCTCATTGCCAAGGCACTGGCCAAGCGGCTCTTCAAGCTCGGGGTTCCCGAGGATGTTGCTGCTGGCATGCGGGCCTGGCTCGCGGTGCTGCAGGCCAAAGAAGAGGCACTGCGCGAGGCACAGGCTAGCAGTAGCGCAGTTAATCGGCCCCCTTGGTTCTGTAGCGGCTGTCCGCACAACACCAGCACCCGCGTGCCCGAGGGCAGTCGCGCCTTAGCGGGTATTGGATGCCATTACATGGTGCTCTGGATGGACCGCAGCACCACCACGTTTACCCAGATGGGGGGTGAAGGTGTACCCTGGGTGGGACAGTCGCCGTTTATTTCCGAGAACCATGTCTTTGCCAATATCGGGGACGGCACCTGGTTTCATAGCGGGTCTCTGGCCATTCGACAGGCCGTGGCCGCGGGCGTCAATATCACCTACAAGATTCTCTACAACGATGCGGTAGCCATGACCGGTGGCCAGCAGGTTGGCGAGCGGCCCGAGGGTCTGTCCGTTCCCCAGATCGTTAAGAGCTGCATTGCCGAAGGCGTGCGCGAGGTTGCGGTGGTTACCGACCAGCCCGAAAAGTACGCGGGCGTTACGCTCGATGCGGGGGTGTCGGTGCTACACCGCGACGCACTCGACGGACTGCAGAGGCGTTTTCGTGAGATACCGGGTACCACGGTCATTGTCTACGACCAGACCTGTGCCACCGAAAAACGGCGTCGGCGCAAGCGCGGAAGGCTTGCCGACCCCGACCGATTTGTCGTCATCAACGACCTGGTCTGTGAAGGCTGTGGCGACTGCTCGGCCCAGAGCAACTGCCTCTCGGTGGAACCCAAAGAGACACCCTTTGGCAGAAAGCGTGCAATCAACCTCAGCAGCTGCAATAAAGACGAGTCGTGCCTGAAGGGCTTCTGCCCGAGTTTTGTGACGGTTGAAGGCGCTACCCGCAAGAAGCCGGGTAGATCGGCAGACGGTCCAGCAAGCACGTCTCCCGAACTCAGCGCCCTGCCCCTGCCCCCAGACCCGGTACTGCCTTCTGCTGCCCAGGCCTACGGAATAGTGGCCGCCGGAGTGGGGGGCACGGGGGTCATTACCATCGGACAGATACTGGGTATGGCCGCCCACCTAGAAGGTAAAGCCGTGGTTACCCAAGACGCTGCCGGGCTTGCGCAGAAGGGGGGGTCCACCTGGAGCCATATTCAGGTGGCAAGCTCTGCCGATGCGATTGCCGCCACCAAGATCGACATGGCCAAGGCTGACCTAATCCTAGCCTGTGACGGCATTGTGGCAGCAGGTACCACCACCCTTGCCATGATGCAGACAGGCCGCACCCGTATTGCACTGAACGAGCATCACACGCCCACCGCGGAATTTGTCTCGCAGCCTGACTGGCAGTTTCCTGCCAAGGCTTGCCAGTCGTCTCTGGCGCGTGCGGCAGGCGCTGATAATGTTGCCGGGTTTGACGCCCAGGCCATGGCCGTGGCGTTACTCGGAGACGCGATCTATGCCAACCCCATGCTCTTGGGCTTTGCATGGCAAAAGGGCTGGGTGCCGCTACTGCGCGAGACCATTCTTCAGGCCATGGCCCTTAATGGTGTTCAGGTGGAACGCAATCAGCAGGCCTTTGCATGGGGTCAGCAGCTCGCCCATGCACCCGCGGCTGTGCATGCCCTCCTCTTTACCAATGCTGCAAAGACCGACCCGACCGAGAAGCCCATTCAGTTCGCAGCACCCGAGTCCCTGTCTTCTCTTATAGGTCGCCGCGTAGCCTTTCTCACCGACTATCAAAACGCTGCCTATGCGGCCCGGTATGAGTCATTGGTCATGCGTGTTGCTGAAGCAGAGAAAAAAGCTACTGGGTCCGAGCGACTCGCCCAGGCAGTTGCCCGTTATTTCTTTAAGCTTATGGCCTACAAAGACGAGTACGAGGTGGCTCGCCTGCATACACGACCAGAATTTCTGGCCGAGCTGCGTAGCCAGTTCGAGGGGGATTTCCGCATCGTGCACCATCTGGCGCCCCCACTTTTTTCCAGGCGCAACGAAAAGGGCGAACTCGTCAAATCACGGTATGGCCCCTGGGTGCGGTTTGCCATGCAACTACTTGCTCCGCTGAAAATTCTCCGGGGCAGCGGGCTGGATATCTTTGGCTACACCGAAGAACGACGGACTGAACGGGCGCTCATCAGCCGCTATGAGACAACCCTGTTAAAAGCCTTGCCGCAGCTTCGGCCCGAGACGCTGGAATCGTTTGTGCAGTGGGCGCGTATCCCCGAAAAAATTCGGGGATACGGTCACGTGAAACACCGGCACCTTCAGGCAGTGTCTGCCGAATGGCAGGCACTGGAAGATGCCATTACCGCAGGTACTACACCTTCAGATCGTAACGGTCCGCGTTCATCACCTTAACCCAGGCCGCCACAAAGTCATCGACAAACTTCTGCTGGTTGTCATCCTGGGCATAGACCTCGGCATACGAACGTAACACCGAGTTCGAGCCAAAGACGAGGTCAACACGGGTGGCTGTGAACTTAGTCTTACCCGTCTTGCGGTCAACAATGTCATAGCTGTTCTTGCCGGTTGGCTTCCAGTGGTATGACATGTCAGTCAGGGTGATAAAGAAGTCATTGCTCAAAACCCCCACACGATCGGTAAACACCCCGTGGGCAGTGCCGCCGTGGTTCGTGCCGAGTACCCGCATCCCCCCTAGCAAGACTGTCATCTCTTGGGCGGTGAGGCCCATCAGCTGGGTGCGATCAAGCAGCATCTCTTCGGGCATGACGGCATACGACTTCTTGACAAAGTTGCGATAGCCGTCGGCCAAGGGCTCCAGAACCCCGAAAGACGCGACATCGGTCTGATCCTGTGTGGCATCGCCCCGCCCAGGATGAAAGGGCACACTTATATTGTGGCCACCGGCCTTAGCCGCCTGCTCGATACCCAGATTGCCTGCCAGAACAATCACGTCAGCCAGGCTCGCACCGGTCTCTTTCGCGATCGCCTCGAGCTTTCCCAGCACCTTCGCCAGACGCACAGGCTCATTACCCTCCCAGTCCTTCTGGGGCGCCAAGCGAATGCGGGCACCATTGGCACCACCGCGAAAGTCAGAGCCACGAAAGGTACGCGCGCTATCCCATGCAGTAGCAACCATCTCCGCAATTGAGAGTCCAGTCGCGGCAATCTTGGCCTTCACGGCAGCAACGTCGTACTTGCTATTGCCAGCAGGAATCGGGTCTTGCCAGATCAGGTCCTCTTTCGGAACCTCAGGCCCGATGTAGCGGGTGCGTGGACCCATGTCGCGGTGGGTGAGCTTGAACCAGGCGCGGGCGAAAACCTCCGAGAAGTAAGCAGGATCTTTATAGAACCGCTCAGAGATCTTGCGGTACTCGGGGTCCATCTTCATGGCCATGTCCGCATCGGTCATGATGGGGTTATAGCGAATCGAGGGATCCTCCACATCCACCGGCTTATCCTCTTCCTTAATATTGATGGGCTCCCACTGCCAGGCGCCTGCCGGGCTCTTTTTCAGTTCCCAGTCGTAGTTCAAAAGCAGTTGAAAGTAGCCGTTATCCCATTGGGTCGGATGGGTGGTCCATGCGCCCTCAATGCCGCTGGTCACAGTGTTGCGCCCCACACCACGGCCCTTTTTGTTGAGCCAGCCCAGGCCCTGTGCCTCGACCTCTTCACCCTCTGGGTTCGGACCAAGATCGGCGGCACTGCCATTGCCGTGGGCCTTGCCCACCGTGTGGCCACCGGCAGTAAGGGCAACGGTCTCCTCATCATTCATGGCCATACGGGCAAAGGTCACGCGGACATCGTGGGCCGTGCGCAAGGGATCGGGTTTACCGCCCACACCCTCGGGGTTCACATAGATGAGGCCCATCTGCACTGCAGCCAAAGGATTCTCCAGCGACTCACGGTTATCACCGGCACCTTCGTAGCGATTAGCCGAAAGCCACTCTTTCTCAGAGCCCCAATAGATGTCTTTCTCGGGATGCCAGATATCCTCACGGCCAAAGCTATAGCCGTAAGTCTTCAAACCCATAGACTCGTAGGCCACGTTTCCAGCCAGAATAATAAGGTCCGCCCAAGAGAGTTTGTTGCCGTACTTTTTCTTAATTGGCCAAAGCAGACGACGTGCCTTATCAAGATTGGCATTGTCCGGCCACGAGTTCAGGGGTGCGAAACGCTGCGCCCCTGTGCCGCCACCACCGCGCCCGTCGGAGACGCGATAGGTTCCCGCCGCATGCCAGGCCATACGGATCATCAAACCACCGTAGTGGCCCCAGTCCGCTGGCCACCAGTCTTGGCTATCCGTCATTAGGGCGGTGAGGTCTTTCTTCAGCGCAGTAACGTCAAGCTTTTTAACCGCTTCACGATAGTTAAAACCCTTGAGCGGGTTGGTCTTGGTATCGTGCTGGTGCAAAATGTCGAGGTTTAGTGCCTTAGGCCACCAGGCCATCGGGCCCTGAGCATTAGTAGTGTTACCCCCGTGCATTACGGGACACTGTGTCGGACTTGTCATAGGTTTCTCCTTTTGAAAATTCACTTTGATAGATTATTTAAAACATTGAGTCTGGGCCAATTCTTTGTGGCTATGGAAGAGATAGCGAGAGCCTTCCGACCCGGCACCAGGTCCTTTTCACTATGAACGCCTCTGTAATCGGCGCAGCGCTTTATGCTGTGGAAGTTATTGGCATCGCCGCCTTTGCCCTGTCAGGCATCATCGAAGCGGCCCGCCGCCGGATGGATGCCGTTGGCGTGACAGCGGTTGCAGGCCTGGCGGCATTCGGTGGCGGCACACTGCGCGACATCTTGCTGGATCGTCGGCCGCTCTTTTGGGTGGAACATAGCGAGCTTCTCTGGCTGGTACTGGCGCTCGCACTGGCCTCGCTCATTTTTCTTAGAGGCAGGCACTTAGCGCTCACCGAACGGGCAATGCAGGTACCCGACGCCATCGGACTCGGGCTCTTCTGTGCCAGCGGAACGCAGATCGCCCTTGCTATGGACCTGCCTTCGCTGGTCTGCGTGGTCATGGGGCTATTCACCGGAATTATCGGCGGGGTACTCCGCGACATCGTCTGTAATGAAATTCCACGTGTATTCTCAGACCATCGGCCTTATGCCCTGTGCGCGTTTGCTGGCGGTTGGGTGCTGGTCGCTGCCGATGGGCTCGGACTTGAGCAATGGCTCTGCCTGCTACTGGGCGCATCCACAGCCAGCTTAATGCGTGTAGCGGCTGTGCTTCGCGACTGGCGTATTCCTCAGTGGAAGACTGAGCAATAGAAAAAGCTACCCAGACTCCTGCACCAGGGTATCTTTCTGTCGGGCCCGCAGCATGCCTAGCAGTACGCTGCCCACCACCATAGTGGCAGCAGCCATAATGAGCCCCACCCGATAATCGCCTGTTGCCTCTGCCAAGAGCCCTGTCGCCGCAGGGGCGAGAATCTGAGCCAGGCCATAGGCCAGGGTCATTTTGCCCATCATCTTTGCGGGCCGCGTTGGGTAGTAGCGCCCGGCCATGGTGAGCACAAGACTCACCATGCCAACAAAGGTGGCACCAAAGACAACCGCACCCACAAGATTGGCCACAAGGCCGTGCGAGAACACGGGTGTGAGTATCCCCAGAACCTGCAAAAGGGCCGCGAGAATCAGTGCATCAAGAGTACCAATGCGCCGGGCGACGAGATCCCAGACCATGCAGGCAGGGGCAGCGCCAGCCCCGATCGCGATAAACGCAAGGTTTCCCATCGCATCTAGCCCCGCAAGGCGGTTTACGATAGCGACAATAAACGTTGTACTCACCACAAAGCCCACACCCGCACAAAAATAGGCAGCCATAAACAAACGCAACGCAGCGGCTGATGGCGGACGGTCTTCGAGTCTTTGTCCCGATTGGTCAAAGGGGCTGGTATCTACAGGGGGAAACCAGGCCAGGCTGGGAATAAGAAGCACCAGGGCAATGGCAGTAAAAACATACCATTGCGCCTGCCAGTCGAGGGCGGGGCTGAGGCCCTCGACCACCAGAGCGGCACCGATCATGCCAAGGCCAATGCCACTGAAATGAATGCCCAGTTCGCTGCGCAGATTGTGGCGCATGAGCCAGTTTAAGATCAGGCCGGTTCCCAGCAGCATTCCCGCTGTTCCACTCAGTCCCGCCAGAAACCGTGACAGCATCCAGAGCACAAGGTTTTCGCTCAGCCCCATCATAGCGGTACTGATAACGGCCATTACCAGACCCCAACGAAAGAGTCGCATCTTGAAATGCAAGTCGGTAACGACGAAGGCCACCAGGGCCCCCGTGAGGTAACCCGCGTAGTTAATGGCGGCCAGCCAGCCCGCCTCCGCGATACCCAGGCCCGCCTGTTGCTGCATGAGCGGCAGTAGCGGCGTGTATGCAAACCGCGCTACGCCAAGCGTCAGCAGTAACGAGAAAATTCCCGCCGACAAAACCTGAAACCGACTTAGCGGGGAATGTGACATGACGCGCTATCTTACAGGGGCCGCGGGCGGCCCCAGCTCAGACCGCAAGAAGAGCTAACGTGCGATGCCGTTACGCCTTTCCATGACCGCACACACCGAGGCGGTGTCCTGCAACTCAAACCCCTGGGCTATCGCTTCATCGTGCACCTGCGCCGCAATACGGAAAAGCGGGGCATCCGCGCCAAGGGCATCTAAATAGGCCCCGATAATCGATAGGTCCTTGTGCATCAGGCGGTGGGTTGCAGAAAGCCCTGTCAGGTAATCACCTGCCACCATCATCGGCCCGCGTACCTCAAAAATACGCGAGCTTCCGGCCCCGCCATAGACTGCCTTATAGGCCGCTTCCGGCGCAATTCCAGCCTTCTGGGCAAATGCGAACGCTTCGGCAGCCGAGACGTTATGAATCGCGACCAACAGGTTCGCGACATACTTCATCTTGGAACCGTTTCCAAAGTCACCCAGGCAATGGGTGAGCCTGCCTATGGCGGAAAAGGCAGGCATCATGCGCGCAATGGCTGCCTCTAAGCCGCTGGCATAAACAATAAGATCTCCTTTGGCAGCCTGTGCGCCTGTACCACTGACTGGGCAGTCAAGCAGTATGCCTCCCGCTGCCTGCAGAATGTCTCGCGCCTGCTGTTTGTCGGTCATCGCCAGGGTACAGGTATCAGCAACCACCACCTGGGAAATGCGTTCCCCCATCGCAGACAGTTCCGTTACAACATCATGCAGTGCCTGCGGACTAGGCAGAGAGGTGATGATTTCGTTAGCCTGCCGCGCAACATCGGCACTCGAATTGGCGAGCTGCATGCCTTCCCCGACCAAAACAGACGCCTTCTCGAAATCAACATCGAAACCGATAACCTGGAACTGGTTTTTCAGGAGATTTCGCACGTAGGAAGATCCCATGATTCCCAGGCCAATCACCCCAACGATTTGCTTTGATGTGTCCAAGACGTGTCCTTCCGGAAAAAACCTTATGGCTCGCGGCAATTCATGACTGAATCGCTATGAAATTATTGGCAAGATCCTGAAAAGCCATCACACTCGCCAACGCGCTTATTGATCGAAAGATTAATTTCGAGCATAGTGCAATGCTACGCTTACTAAAACATGCAAGGAGACCATCATGGGAGATATTCGGGAAATTACTGCCCTAGAGACGGCAACCGGTCAGGATGCGCGGTCTGCAAATACCGACCACAGGGCCATACCGGTCATCGATATTGGGCCCCTCCTGCGCGGAGAGCCTGGGGCCGTTAGCCGCATCGCGTCAGACTGGCGGCATACCTGTGAGACCCTGGGGTTTCTCTGTATCGTAAACCACGGTATCGACAAAAGCCTGATTGACGACATGGAGCGGCAGTCACGGCGATTTCATGATGGCCTCAGCATCGATCAGAAAATGGCGGTACAGGTCACGCGAGACCAAAAGGGCTTCGTGCCGTCGAAGGCCACCATCATCACCCACTCGTCCTATCATGCGCACACCAAGCGCGATAGCGTCGAATGCTTTGTCGTAGCTACCGACTTCCCCACCGACCATGCCGAGGTTCAAAAAGGCACGCAGTTCTACGGCCCCACTCCTTGGCCCAACGAAGACGATCTTCCCGGATTTCGTAAATCGGTCAGCCAATACATGAAGGCTATTGAGTCTCTGGGCGTACGGTTGCTCCCAGTCTGGGAAGAGGCCCTGAACCTGCCCCCAGGGTTCTTCAAGCCCTTCTTCACCGACCCTTACTGCTATCTTCGAATCGCGAAGTACCCCAAGGTCGACTTTGTACAAAACAATGAGTTTGGGCTCGGCGCCCATGCCGACACCGGGTTTATGACATTTCTACCCCCCGCTCAGGAGGCGGGGCTTCAGATTCTCGACACTGACAAGCAATGGTTCTGGCCCATCGTGCCCAAAGACGCCATCATCGTAAACACCGGGCAATTTCTAGCGCGCTGGTCCAACGACCGGTTTCGCGCAACGCCACACCGTGTCTTGCCACCAAAAGACAATGATCGCTATTCGTTTGCCTGCTTTGTCAACACCAACCTAGAGGCGGTTGCGGAGTGTCTGCCCAGTTGCCTTCCCAAAGATACGCCACCCAAATACCCGGCGCAGAGCTACTGGTCATTTTTCGAGTGGTATATGAAACGCACCTATGTGCACTACAGCGACTTCACCGATTCCGCCGCCAAAGACCAGAATGCCATGGGCTAGTGGGCAGCCCCTTGGCGTCTGCCCGGGGCCCCATAAACAGCAGATACATAAGCGGCACCACAAAAAGTGTTAATAAAGTCGAGACGGCAAGGCCCCAGACAATACTTGCCGCCACCGGCCCCCAGAGAAGGCTCTTTCCTCCAAGCCCAAAGGCGAGCGAAAAGAGCCCAGCAATGGTGGTGGTAGCGGTAATAAGAACTGGAACGACGCGTCTACGTCCTGCCCCAATAACCGCATGGGTTACCGAGAGGCCCGCCGCAAGCCGGGCATTGGCGGCATCGATGAGCACGATGGCCGAATTCACAGCAATACCGCACAAGGCGATAACGCCATACAAGGTATACAGCGATAAGGGGTTTTGTGAGATTGCAAGACCGTAGGCTACCCCCGTAAAGGCCAAGGGCACCGACACCAGGACCATCAAAGGCTGCCAGTAGCTCTTAAACTGGGCTGCCAAAATAAGATAGATCAGGCCGATTCCCAAGAGAAACAAGCTCTGCATGGCCGCCAGGCTCTCTTCGATATCTTCAAGTTCCCCGGAAAAATCAAGATCTATTCCCGGATGCTGCCCACGAATCTTGTCCCATTCCTGCGCAATGAACTGATTCGCTGCCCTGGTGTCAGTCTGGTCTTTGTCTAGGTTGGCCTCAACCGTTACCGTACGTCGCAGGTTGTAATGCCGGATAGCGCCGCGGCCGGGCACCACGTCTGCCTGCACCATATCCCCGAGTCGGGCCAGCCCGCCACCAGGCAAGGCAATCTGCTGGTTCAGAAGGTCTTCAAGGCCTCGGCGTACCGGATCCCCCGGCACCGAGTCGGCAGACCGAATTCGCAGGGCAATCCGATCGCCCTCATCACGCGTAAAGGACAAGACCTCGCCATCAACACTGAGCCGAACCAGTCGCGCGAGCTGGGCCGCAGAAAGCCCCATCTGCTGCAGCGCCTGGGTATCGGCAACCAGCTGCAGCTGCGGCCGGCCTGGCTGCCCATCATCCTGTATGTCGGTAGCCCCTGGCACCCTGCGGACAATATCTTTTACGGCAGTAACCGCGTCCTCTATTTCAGGGAAGCGATCACCTCTGACCTTTACGTTGATAGGCTTTCCCGAAGGCGGACCACCAGATATAACTGTAAAGCTCTTATTCGCCCGACCCGGCAGAGCCTCGATAACGCTGCGCATCTCATCAACCACTACCTGAACATCCCGGGAGGCGTCCGATCGCGGCTGCAAAGAGACAGTGACCTGGCCATAGGCATCTCCCCAGATCTGCTCAGTATCGGTGAACTTCAAGCCGGCCGTTGCAGTTACCGCGCGCGCCTCTAGTCCTGGGCCTACTCCTGCAAGCTGACGACGTACCGCCTGTTCGACTGCTTCCGTCTCCGCTAGGGTCTCATATAAAGTGGCATCGGCAGGCATGTCTACATTCACATAGAAGAGACGAATAGGATCGAAGGCAAAGAACTGCACGCGCACCAGTCCGGTTACCACCAGCCCCACCGCGAGAACCAGACTCGCCAGTGCTGCAACCGCGGAGGCCTTTGGCCGCCGTAAGACTTTCACCAGTAGCTGACCATATCGCAGGCGTAGCATCCGGTTGAATCGAACCCGCCAGGCAGGGTGGCTTGCAACACCCGATGATCCCCGCGGCGGACGGGATACCCCCAACGAAGAGACATGCACCGGAGCAATCCAGAATGCCTCGGCAAGTGAAATTAAAAGCGCCAGCGTGACCACAAAAGGGATCACAAACATAAACTTTCCAACGATCCCCGGAAGCAGCATCAATGGCAGAAACGCCGCAATCGTGGTGACCACAGACGCAAGTACCGGCTTCCATACCTCAGCCACAGCATCCATACTCGCCTGCACCGCCTGGGCACCGCGCATAATCCGATAGTAGATTGCTTCGACAATCACCACGGCATCGTCAACGATCATGCCCAGTGCGATGACTACACCGAGCAGTACAGAGACATTCAAGGTGTAGCCTAAGGCGCCGAGAACGGCGAAAGAACCTAGCAGAGAAAATGGGATACCCAGGGCCACGATCACACTGATCCGGGCACCCAGAAATAGCCAACAGACCGCCAATACGAGCAGCATGCCCACTAAAGCATTACGCTGCATTACATCGATAGCCTCGCGCGTGGGCACAGTCTGGTCATCGGTGAGCACTAGAGAAAGACCCTGAGCCTTGAGCTGTTCATTCTGTAAGGCAATGTAGCCATCCAGTCGTTCGACAAGGTGCAGCGTATTCACACGCGACTTCTTGGTAACGGAATACAAAATGGCGGTCTGCCCGTCTGAAGAGGCCAGTTGCTCCGCAGGCGCCCGTGACCGCTCCACCCGGGCAACATCGCCCAGCCTAACCGACTGCGCGAGGCGAGAACCGGATGCTCTCGCTACCGCGATATGTACTTCTGCCAAGGCCTGCGGATCGGTCTGTACACCCTTAAGACTTACCACCCAGGCGCCATCCCGTGTGGTCAGGCTTCCGGCAGCGGTGTCTCTCCAGTATCCAGATAAGGCGTCACCAAGATCCAGTGCCGTAAGCCCGCGAGCAGCCAATGCCTGAGGGTTGGGGCTCACCAGAACCTCCGCGTCGCGCAGCCCTGAGGCAAATACACGATCCACCCCTTTGATGCGCTCAATATCGGTCTTGATGCGCCGGGCGTTACGCCTGAGCACCTCGTCATCAGCCTGCCCTGTAAGCATGAGCGAGGCTGTAGGAAAGCCATTGGAGGTGGTGATCTCCGTAACTACGGGATCTTCAACCTCCCGCGGTAGTTCGTTGCCTGTCTTATTCTGAATCTCCCGCCGAAGATCATTCATCCGCTTATCAAAGGCTGCGTCTGATAGCTCCTGAAAACGGACAAGAAGAGTGGCCACGCCTTCGCGTGCAGTTGACAAGACAAACCGAATATCAGAGACATTGCTGATCGCGTCTTCTAGGGGGTTCACCACCAGGCGCTCGACATCCTCGGCACTCGCGCCCGGCATATTCGCGCTGATTGCGACCCAGTTAAAGTTGATCTCTGGATCTTGCTCACGGGGCATAGCCAGAAAACTCAATACCCCAAGAAGCAGCACGACCACAAAGGCAATGTTGGCCAGTGGTCGGTTACTGAGAAGCGCCTGAAAGAAGGTCACGTGCGCGCTGCGAGCTTTCGCGTATCCCGTTAGGGCTGAGTCCGCACGAGTGCAGCATCCACTTGCTGGCCGTCCTGCAGACTATCCTGACCCCGCACCACTACGAGCGAATCGTCTTCTAATCCTGCGACCTTCTCAAGGCGCGCAGGCCGACCCTCCTGGGCAGAAGGCAATGGTACAAAGCGCACGATGGTCGACTGAGCCGCTTGCCTCAGCACAAAAATTCCCAGAGCCGACCCGCGACGAACCAATAATGCACGGGGTATCTCCGACTGGCCCCCCTTCCAGACAAGCTTCCCCGTGACCCCCGATAGCGGGCGTTGACCAGCCGAAAGCAGGCCAAGGCGCACCGTCTGGGCTCGCGACGGCATGAGGGCAACATCACTAATGCGCAGAATGCGCAGCCGCGACTCCCCCGAGGCCCACCGAAAGACAATCGAGCCGGCGGCTCTAAGGCTCTGCACCTGTTCGGCAGAAAGGCGGGCCTCGACCTCTACTGAAATCGGGTCTGAGAGCACAAAGGCAACCGAACCCACTGCAAGGGTCTCCCCTTTCTGGGCAAATCGCTCCAGTACCACTCCCGCAAAAGGCGCATGCAGTAGGGTCTTCTCAAGTGCCCGCCCAGCAAGGTTCTCTCGGGCGCGCGCCGCGGCCAAATCGGACTGAGCAAGCGCCCTCTCCGTTGCCCGCTGCAAGAGCGCCTCTTGGGAAAAAAAACCCTGGGCTACGAGTCCTTCGGCTCTTTTAAACTGAGCATCGGCAAGCGCCAGCCGAGCCTGGGCAGCCTCGACTTGTGCCCTCGCCTGGGCAAGGTCGAGTTGGGCGTCTCGGTCATCTAACGACAACAACCGATCGCCCTTCTGAACCCGACTCCCGACATCTGCGTGCCAGTCGCGCACCACTCCCGCAGACTCAACCGCAATCCGAGCCGCATTGAGCGACACTACTTCTGCGAAGGCATCATATTCGGGCGTCTGCACGACTCGCGAGAGACGATCGACCTGCAAGGAAACACTGCTGGCTGACTGGATCGGGCCAGAGGCATAGGCGTGGCTCGCAGACGCAGCGCTGACAATCAGAAATGCAGGCCATAGCACCCGCACGATAAGCCGTATGGGAAAAGTCATGCGGCAAGGATATCCTAGCTTTTCGTAATCACCGGGAATGGTATGGAAGCCTTACTCGTCTCCACTGGGGTTGTTGCACTTGCCGAAATCGGCGATAAGACGCAGTTACTGGCGTTTGTATTGGCAGCTCGGTTTAAGGCGCCGCGGCCAATCATTCTGGGTATTCTTCTGGCTACCCTTGCCAACCATGGGGTTGCTGGCGCCCTGGGCGCCTGGATTACCACCCTGCTCAGCCCAGCGCTTTTGCGCTGGCTTCTGGGCCTGGGCTTTCTTGCCATGGCGATATGGGTCCTGGTACCCGACAAGCTTGAGAATACCGATGCCAGTACAGCCACGCGATGGGGGGTACTCGGTACAACCTTCGTTACCTTTTTTCTTGCGGAAATGGGGGACAAAACACAGATTGCCACTGTGGCACTTGCGGCCCACTACACACTGCCCGTTGTTGTCGTAATCGGCACCACAGCAGGCATGCTTATTGCCAATGTGCCCGCGGTATTTGCCGGCGAAAGGCTCTCCACGAAGATTCCCATGAGGCTCATTAGGGGAATTGCAGCATTGCTATTTGCCCTGCTGGGCCTGTTCACCCTTTTCGGGGAACGGTATCTGCAGAACTAACGGCGATAGGCCACCACATGGTCAACCTCGAGCCTAATGCCAATTTTCTCGCCCACCGCGTGATTATGGTGTGATGGTACGAGGGCAAGCACCTGGGCTCCGCTAGGCAGCTTAAGGGTATATATAAACTCCGCACCCCGAAAAGCCTTACGCGCCACTTCTGCGACCATCAGACTGTCATCATCGTGCACGATATCGTCGGGACGAATCAGCACCTCAACGGTGTCTCCGGTATGAAAAAGCGTCTGAGCCCCTGCCTCGTATTCGCTTGCCTTGCCGGATGCCAGGTTACCCAGTTCAATCGCTATCCGGTCACCCGATAGAACCTTCCCGGGCAGAAAGACCCCCTGGCCGATAAAGTCTGCAATAAACCGCGTATGCGGCTCGTGGTACAGGTTATAAGGGGAATCCCACTGTTGAATCACGCCTTCGGTCATCACGCCCACGACATCGGCGATAGCAAAGGCCTCAAACTGGTCATGGGTGACAAGAAGTCCGGTAATTTCCTCTTTCTTGAGGATCTCACGAACCTCCAAGGCCAGCTTCTCCCGAAGCACGACATCGAGGTTAGAAAAGGGCTCATCAAGCAGGAGCAGCCGGGGCCGTGGGGCTATCGCCCGGGCCAGCGCCACCCGTTGCTGCTGCCCGCCCGAAAGCTCGTGGGGATAGGCATGTGCCCGGCCTGTGAGGCCAACGGTTTCCAACATCGCCGCCAGACGGGTTTTTCTGGAATCAGGGTCAAGATGCCTTAACCCAAAGGCGATATTGCCAGCCACGGTAAGGTGGGGAAACAGGGCATAGTCCTGAAACATCATGCCGATCTTGCGAGCCTCTGGGGGCACTGCATTGTCAGAGATGCTGACCTGCTGCCCATCCAGATAGATCTCGCCCTCGGTGGGCGCATCGAACCCTGCTATGAGGCGAAGTACTGTGGTCTTACCGCAGCCCGAGGGACCCAGCAGACACCCAAGCTCCCCAGCGGCTAGAGCGAAGCTCACCCCTTTGAGCACTTCTTTAGAGCCAAAGCGATGGGCGAGTGATTTGACTTGCAGCGCGAAGGTCATTCAAAAACACAGCCTGAAAGAGACAGCAGATCTTGGCCTTGGGACGAAGGGAGAAAAAAAGCACCTAAACAAATGAGAATCATTCTATTTTACAATAGGGCGGCTGGCAATAAGTTGAAAGTTCCGGCCGTCTTCTTATCGTTTGTTCTCGATACCCTCCAGTGCTTTTCTGCATGACTGCCTACCGAACCCGATACTCTCCCCTGCTCCTGACCGCGATTTTCATGGCGCTGCTGGTATCTATGCCCGTGATCAGCATCGTGTTTCATGCATTGCAGACTGCTTCCGGGGGCGTCTGGTCTCACCTTGTCAGCACGGTACTGGGCGACTACGTTTTCAATAGCATTGCTCTGGCTATCGGTGCAGGAATTGGGGCAGCTGTGCTCGGAACCGGTACTGCCTGGATAGTCGCCATGTATCGGTTCTCAGGACAAGGCGTTTTACAGTGGGCCCTGCTGCTGCCTCTGGCCATGCCTACCTACGTGATTGCCTATGCCTACACCGATTTTTTCCAGTACGCAGGTCCTCTTCAGACCCAGCTACGGGACTGGTTTGGCTGGTCACGCGACGACTACTGGTTTCCCGAGATCCGGTCGCTACCGGGCGCGATTGTTATTTTTAGTCTGGTCTTTTACCCCTACGTATATGTTCTCGCGCGAGCGGCCTTTGTAGAACGGTCAGCATCTCTTATCGACGCGGCCCGCTGCCTAGGATGCAGCCCCGGAGCGGCGTTTTTTCGAGTTGCCCTTCCGCTGGCAAGACCGGCAGTGGCAGGAGGAGTCGCCCTCGTGGTGATGGAGAGTCTTGCGGAGTTTGGGGCGGTCTCGTACTTTGGCGTACCCACCTTTACAACGGGCATCTACCGCGCCTGGTATAGCTTCGGTGACCCTGTGGGGGCCTCGCAGCTTGCTGCGAGTCTTTTGGGCGTAGTTGCGCTAGCCCTGGTTCTAGAGCGGGCAAGCCGAGGGCGTGCCACTTTCGATGACAAAGGGGGAAGACCGCGCCCGAGGCCCTCGTTGTCAATTCCACGCTCGCTCCTGGCGTGGTCGCTTTGTTCTTTGCCCCTGATCGGGGGGTTCGTTCTTCCTGCGGGCCTACTGCTGTCCATGGCCGCTAGTGATGGTGATCGAGAGTTTGGTATGAAGTATCTATCCCTGGCGGGAAATAGCCTTGTTCTGGCTGTGACCGCGAGCCTACTCACCCTTGGGGTAGCGCTACTACTCGGTTATGCGGGCCGGCTCCATCCTGGCCGACTTACCACAACGGTTAAGCGGCTGGCCGCGCTGGGTTACGCCGTACCGGGCACCGTTATCGCCGTGGGCGCACTGATTCCGCTGACCGCGCTTGATCACCTGCTTATTCATTGGGCGCAGAGGCAGTTCGCAGAAGACATAGGGCTGGTGATCACCGGATCCGCCATTGCACTCGTTTTTGCCTATCTTGCCCGTTTTCTCGCCGTGGCACTCAATGCCATTGAGGCCAGCCTCTCGCGGTTACGACCGAGCCTCGACGAGGCGGCCCGCAGCCTTGGCGAAAAAGGAATTGGTCTGCTCACTCGGGTACACATCCCACTGCTCTCGGGCGGGATCATCTCAGGCATGCTTTTGGTGTTCGTGGATGTCATGAAGGAACTTCCCGCCACCATCGTGCTGCGGCCATTTAACTTCGAAACGCTAGCCACCCAAGTCTACATTCTGGCTGCTGATGAACGCCTCGCCGAGGCCGCAACCCCTTCCTTGATAATCGTTGCGGTGGGGCTGCTGCCTGTCATCCTGCTGTCGCGTACCCTGCGATCGTAGGGCCGGCTCACCGCCAGCCAGCCTGATCGATAAACTGCTGCGCCTTGGGCGTGTATTGTGCCAGCGCCCCCGCACGCAGACCATCCACCTTAAACCCGCCGAGCTTTTCAAGATAGGGATTATTGGGCTTGGCCGACCTCACCACAGGCCACTCATTGTTACCGTTGGCGAAATACACCTGCGCCTCATCAGAAGTCAGATATTCGAGGAACTTCTGGGCAGCGGCCTTATTGGGCGCCGTTTTGAGCATGCCCCCCCCCGAGATGTTGACATGGGTGCCCTTGCCTTTCTGATCTGGAAAGACCATACCTACGCGACGCACAACCTCCTGATCCGCCGGCTTATCCGAAGCCATTAGGCGGGCAAAGTAGTAATGGTTACTCAGCGCAACATCACATTCGCCAGCCGCTACGGCACGAATCTGATCGGTATCGCCTCCCTTGGGGGCGCGTGCCAGATTCGACACCACGCCCCTGGCCCAGGACAACGCCTTATCATCGCCTTGGTTGTAGATCATGGATGCCATTAGGCTTCGGTTGTATACGTGCCCCCCAGAGCGCACACAGACTCGGCCCTTAAACTTTGGGTCAGCAAGGTCGGCATAGTTCTGAACATCGGCTGGGTTCACCTTGTCCATGTTGTAAAAGATCGTGCGGGCGCGATAGGAAAATCCAAACCATCTATCCTCCGGGCCCCGAAACTGGGCGGGAATTCGGTCCCGAATTAGTTTTGAGTTTGTCGAGGCAAACAGTCCCGCATCGTCTGCCGCCTGCAGATTTGCGGCGTCGACCGTGATAAAGACATCTGCAGGGCTGGCACTACCCTCACGGCGTATGCGTTGAATGAGCTCATCTTCCTTGCCATCGATGCGATTGACCTTGATGCCCGTAGCCTTAGAGAAGTTGGCGTAAAGGATCTCGTCAGACTGGTAGTGGCGAGAGGAGTACAGGTTGAGAACCTGTTGTTGTGCGGTTACCGTACTTGAAAGAAAGAGCCCTGTAACAATGGAGACAGCCAGTGTGCGAAAAATCATGATCTCCTCGGCAAAAAAGGTTGGTCATGACACCATGCCAACTGTACAGATAGAGTTAGCCTGAAAGTCTGGGCATGGCCACGACAACTCAATATTAATGCGATTCGTTCTCATTTGCAAATAGTTTCGTCGGGCATCACCCGGACCCCTCAGGGATGCCCAGGGTAAAAATAGGGCCATAATTCCTCTTTACCTTCATCCCCCTGCCCCAGCCAACCCCGACAAAGCAATGACGCCAGCCAACCCCACACCCCAACTGCGACCGCGAATTACCCGGATTTTTATTGCCGGCATCCTCGCGATACTGCCACTCTTGGCTACCGCTGTACTGCTCATCTTTGCAGCAAAACTCGCGATCGAGTGGCTTGGGCCATCCAGCGGATTTGGCAAGATACTGATTGCCATGGGATTCGGAGTAACCGGGTCTGAGTGGGCCGGCTATGCCATTGGTCTCGCTCTGGTATGCGGCCTGATTTTTGTACTCGGATTCGCGGTAGAAAAAGGCCTACAGAAATGGTTCCATAGCCTTGTAGACGGTCTGGTCGGCAGAATTCCTGTTGTCCGAACCATCTATGAAACCATCCGGCAGTTTCTTAACCTGGTTGCCCGGAAAGACAACAACGACGCTCTTAACAGCATGCAACCGGTCTGGTGCCAGTTCGGCGGCAAGGGCGGTGTTACCGCCCTTGCCCTGCTCTCGTCATCCCAGCCAGTATATGTAAACAATCAGCTTTGTTATGCAGTAATAATCCCGACGGCCCCAGTGCCCATTGGTGGTGGACTACTGTTTGTCCCTGTCGACTGGATTGCCAATGCCGATATCGGTATGGACGCGCTAACAAGCATCTATGTATCTATGGGCGTTACCGCGCCGCAGTTCATCAAGCCGGTTCCATCCATCGCCACGCCAGTCACGCCCGGTATACCGCCAAACCCTGGAACCTAGCCCCCTTAACGAAATCACTTTATTCGAGGTTCTCATGCCCGTAACCAAACTCGCCCATTATTCGGTGCGTACAACAGACATCGACGCCTCCAGACACTTTTACACCAAGGTGTTGGGCTTTAGAGAAGGATTCCGGCCTGCCTTCAAGTTTCCTGGAATCTGGCTCTACCACGGCGAAGATGAGGCCGACTACGGAGTGGTGCATATTGTTGGCATCGATCCAAACAATCCTGAGGGTCTAACCGACTATCTGGGCGAGACAGACCCAAGCGCCCTTCATGGCAGTGCGGCTGTCGACCATTTGGCATTTATTGCTTCCGACCTTGCTCAGATGCGGGCAACCTTAGGGCGCGAAAAGATCCCGTTTCGCGAACGCACGGTGCCAGATCTCGGTCTGCACCAGGTCTTTTTAGAAGACCCTTCCGGCGTAACCATCGAACTCAACTTTCCGGCCGCTGAGGCAGCCGCTTAGGGCAGCCGCCTAGAACCCAATTACTGGGTTTCACAATGCTGGGCGGCGTGCGCCGCGATGGTAAACGGGGTGCAGGCAGCCATTGAGGTCGTAGGCCTTGAAATCCGTAAAAGCATCACCACCTTTAAAAGCGTGAGGTGCCTTAGGGGCCTTACCGTCCTTTCTTAACTCGCTTTCTTTTAAAGGAGTATTTTCGATGAACTATTCATTTGGTCGTGACCTGCTTCTCTCGTCTGTCGGATTTGAGCGCCTGGTTGACGCTTTCTCTGAAATGGAAAAGTCGGGCACAGGCAATCCTGCGCCAAACTATCCTCCATACAACATCGTTAAGCAGTCTGAGAATCAGTACGTCATAGAATTGGCTGTCGCTGGCTTTAAGCGCGAGGAGATCGAGATCACCGCAGAGGCCACCAAGCTCAGTATCGTTGGGAAAATTGCAACACCGCGTAACGGGGAGTTCTTGCATCGGGGTATCGCCACCAGAGACTTTAGGCACGAATTCACCCTGGCAGAAACCGTGGTAGTGCGGGCTGCAGACCTAGTAGATGGTCTTTTGGTGGTGCGCCTTGAAAACGTGATTCCAGAGGAAAAGAAACCACGCAAGATAATCATTGGAGCAACCGAGCCTTCACTGGTAATCGAAAACCAGCAGGCAAGAGCAGCGTAAAACTTGCAAATGAGAGGGGGAATGATTTCCCCTCTCCTCCGGAATACTCCAAGCTCTATTCGAGAGTGAGAGCCCGAAGCGATTTCGCGTAATTCCAATCAATGTTGAAGTGGTTGACTACCATCGAGGAAAAAATATGAGTCGCCCTATTAACCGTATGCTCCCAATTCATCCTGGGAAGATTTTGCGGGAAGATTTTTTAGTTCCCCTTGAAATGAGTGCCAATCATTCATTCTTGGCTCCCCGACCTGGGCTCGAACCAGGGACCTGCGGATTAACAGTCCGTCGCTCTACCGACTGAGCTATCGGGGAAGGAACTAGGGCAACACAATTAACGACGATACGCTGGCGACTACGACAGGATTGCCGCTGACGTACAACCTCAAAGAATTGTAGCAAAGATCAGCAAACCGGGCGCGACCCTTCTCGCCCAAGTTCCTCTAAGGACCTCAGTTTGCTATTCTTCAGGTATCCAGAAAGTCTTCCGCCTCTGCCCTCCATCACACTAAGGTCTGCGCTCACCATGAAAATCCTGACAAGCGTAAAAACTGTCGTTCCGTTCCTGATCGCGTTTTTCACATCTGGGCAGGTCCTCGCCCAGCCCCCCGGCAGCGGTTATGTTCGTGATGCATCGGGCTCCGCGGTGCGTAGCGGGTTTGGCTTCTGCGTTACCACGGGGTACTTTACCCAGAGCCTTGCCACCGAGGAATGCGACCCCAGTCTCGCCAAGCCCCCTGCGCCCGCTGCCGCCCCCGCGCAACCTCCGGCCGCCCCGGCGCCTGCCACTGCAGCGCCGACAACCCCCTCGCCAGCGCCTGCCTCAATCCCGATGGTCGTCCCAGCGCCGCAAAATGTTACTTATAAGGCTGACAGCTTTTTTGACTTCGATCAGTCAGCGGTAAAGCCTGAAGGTCAGGCCGCCTTGCGCAGTCTTTTGTCGCAAGCAAAAGGCGCCACAATCGAACAGATTCGCATTGAGGGCCACACCTGTTCCACAGGGCCTGAAAACTACAATATGGCACTCTCGTTACGCAGGGCTGAGGCAGTGAAAGCATTCCTAGTTAAGGAAGGGGTTCCGGCCGACAAAATCGTTACCGAAGGATTTGGGGAGTCACAGCCCGCAGCCTCGAACGCCACCTCGGAGGGGCGAAGCCGCAACCGCCGGGTTGAGGTTCAATTCGCAGGAAGCCGCATTGCGCGCTGAACCCCAAGCCGAAAATGTCGATCAGGGCGAACTTCTTAAGTTCAGTGCCCTGGCTAGTCGCTGGTGGGACCCCAACAGCGACTTCAAACCCCTCCACCGCATCAACCCCTTACGCCTGGGCTGGATAGACGGCCTATGCCCGTTGGCAGGTATAAATGCGCTCGATGTCGGTTGCGGAGGCGGCATTCTGGCCGAAGCAATGGCGCAAAAAGGGGCCACGGTAAAGGGCATTGACCTCGCTGAAAAACCGCTTAAGGTCGCGCAGCTGCATAGCCTGGAGTCTGGGGTAACGGTAGACTATGAGCGGATCGCTACGGAGGCTCTGGCTGCCAGAGAGCCGGGTCGTTACGCACTGGTAACCTGCATGGAAATGCTTGAACACGTTCCCGACCCGGGAGCCATCGTAAGGGCCTGCGCTACCCTAGCCCAGCCCGGGGGCACCGTTGTATTTTCCACTCTGAACCGAAATCCAAAAAGCTTCTTGTTTGCCATCGTCGGGGCGGAATACATTTTGCGGCTATTGCCGCGCGGTACCCATGAATATGAAAAGTTTATAAAGCCCTCAGAACTCGCAGACTACGCGCGGGCGGCAGGGCTACAGCTTTTGCAAATGGTGGGCTTGCACTACAACCCGTTTACCCAGATCTATTCTCTCGGGCGTAATGTAGACGTCAACTACATCATGGCCTTTCGTCAGTCAGACACAGTCTAAGGGCAGGCTTCTTCATGTCGCGAAACCTTGCCTACAACCCAGACCTGCAGGCAAATAACTGGCCAAGGGCGCAGCCCCGCCCCGACTGGCAGGCGCGATGGAGGGCTCAGAGCCGACAGGCGGTTCTGTTCGATTTAGACGGAACGCTGTTAGACACGTCAGCAGACCTTGGTGCGGTAGCAAATAGCCTCAGGGCCGACTTTGGGCTCGAGCCGCTGTCACTTGAGGTGCTGCGGCCCTTCACCTCCCAGGGCGCCCGGGGCATGATTTTTAGGGGCCTTGATGTAACTGATACCGACCCCCGCTACCCCGCGCTGCGAGAGACCTTCCTTAGCCGATATCAGGAGCATCTCTGCGTCCACACCCAGTTCATGCCGGGCCTTGAGGCTCTGGTCGAAAGCCTCGAAGAGGCTGGTCTACCCTGGGGAATCGTAACCAATAAGTTTTCGCGGTTCACTACGCCTCTTGTCGCGGCCTTAGGGCTCACCCCGCGCATGGCGGTCTGTGTATCAGGCGATACCACGGCCCATGCAAAGCCTCACCCCGCCCCCTTATTGCACGCCTGCACGCAGATAGACTTGCCGCCCGAGGCGGTGGTCTATGTGGGCGATGACCGCCGGGATATACAAAGTGGGTTTAACGCCGGGTGCTTTACGGTGGCAGTAAACTTTGGGTTTGGCAGCGTAGGAGAACCCCTTCATCAGTGGGGAGCCGATGCCATAGTGGAAGACGCCCAGGCTCTGGCTACGATTCTGCTTGCGACATAGAAATAACCGGCCTACACTGAACCAGTCTGTGGCGCCATGGCATTTGTTTCTCTGAACCAATGCTTACGAGCTCGGGCTGAGAAATTGCCGGGTGGGCGTGAGCGTTCCACCGTCGAATGAACCCGAAGCCCGGCTGACTCGACCCACCTGAACCGCGGTTCAGGAGTCTCAGGGCCGTGGAGGGCCACAGGCACTTCCCGAGCAATATTCTGATAGTCTGGCAGGCTCGATTGAGTGAGTCCCATTTACGTCTCGTGCCTGCTCGTCTCATGCAAAACCTCTCTAAGTCCTCGCCTCAGCCTCCCTTCCCATCTATTCAGGGCCGGGTATTGTTTGACTTCCCCCAGCAAGATGCCGCGGGAAGCGTCTGCACGGCTCAGGCCTGGGCACGGGTCCCTGAGGCTATAGAAGGCGGTCGAAAAGAGGCACTGCTGGCGGAGATCAAGGGGCAACTCACCGCCCGAAACGCAGTGCTTGTAGCCCACTATTATGTCGACGGCGCGATACAAGATCTGGCCTGGGAGACCGGCGGGTTCGTTGCGGATTCTCTGGAAATGGCTCGGTTCGGCAGGCAGCATTCAGCGCAAACCTTGGTAGTGGCCGGAGTCCGGTTCATGGGCGAGACGGCCAAGATTCTCTCTCCCGAGAAAACCGTGCTCATGCCCGATCTAGAGGCTACTTGTTCACTCGACCTGGGCTGCCCTGCAGGGGAGTTTGCGGCATTTTGCGACGCGCACCCTGACCGGACGGTAGTTGTCTACGCCAATACCAGTGCCGCGGTAAAGGCCAGGGCTGACGTTATGGTGACATCGTCTTGCGCGCTGGCTGTCGTCCACGACCTGCATCAACAAGGACAAAAGATTTTATTCGCCCCAGATCGGCATCTTGGGCGGTATATCCAGGAACAAACCGGGGCTGACCTTTTAAACTGGGAGGGGCACTGTATCGTGCACGACGAATTCAAGGCCAGTGAGCTCGCGGCTTTGAAGCAAAAGCATCCGAAGGCGTTAGTGGTGGTGCACCCTGAGGCCGCGAAAGCGGTGATCGACCTTGCCGATGTCGTGGGATCAACCAGTGCCATGATTAAGGCCGTGGTAGAAGGGACAGCCGACGAGTACATTGTGGCTACCGACCAGGGTATTCTGCACCGGATGCGCCAGCTCGCACCGGGTAAGCGGCTCATTGAAGCCCCCACTGCGGGTACCAGTGCTACTTGTAAGAGTTGTGCCCACTGCCCCTGGATGGCCATGAACAGCCTGCTTGGCCTGCGCGACTGCCTAGCGTTTCATGGGGCCCCCAACCCCTATGAGGTTATTGTTGATCCGGTTATCAGCACCAAGGCGGTTCGGTGTATTGACCGTATGCTGCGTTTTACGGCCGAAAACCCCGATAAGCTCGCGCGCGCGCAGCATGGGTTTGTGAAGAATATCGGCGCCGCCTAGGCGTGCGAGAAGGCATAGTTACCCGCTTCGCTGTCACGGCCCCTTGCCAGATCATGTTTCCTTACAACGAAGACCTAGAGACGGCCCGGGCGCGTAACATTGAAGACGCGCTGCGCGAAGATATTGGACGTTGTGACTTCACGGCTTTGCTTGTGCCCAATGCGCCCGCCTCGGCGATTTTAAAGGTACGCGAGTCGGCGGTGCTCTGCGGCCGCGACTGGTTCGAGGGCTGTTTCCGGCGTCTAGACCCCGCGGTCACAGTCAACTGGGACTACGCCGAAGGTGACCTCATGCAGGCCAACAGCCAGGTATGCCAGGTGTCTGGAAGATCCCGGGCGCTGCTCACAGGCGAGCGGCCTGCCTTGAATTTTCTACAACTCTTGTCAGCCATTGCAACCGCAGCCCGCAGGCATCGCCAGGCTATCGAAGGCGCAAGCCCCAATCCAAGGGGCTGCCAGGTGCTCGATACCCGAAAGACGATTCCGGGCCTACGGCAGGCGCAGAAGTATGCGGTCCGTGTGGGGGGAGGATCCAACCAACGGATCGCCCTCTGGGATGGCATTCTGATCAAGGAAAACCACATTGCAGCAGCAGGCGGCATTGCCCCGGCGCTGCGGGCCGCCCGAGCACTCCATGCAGGCGTGTCAATTCAAATAGAAGTGGAATCGTTAGACGAACTGCGGCAAGCCCTTGATGCGGGGGCTGAGTCTATTCTGCTCGACAACTTTGCGCTCGATGCAATGCGCGAGGCGGTAGAAATTGCCCAGCAGCATGCAGGGGGTCTTCGCCCCCCGGCCCTGCTCGAGGCCTCGGGGGGGCTGGGCTTGGAAGACCTGCGTGCGGTTGCCGGAACCGGCGTCGACCGTATCTCGGTGGGGCGCCTCACCAAAGACGTTCAGGCGGTGGATTTTTCGCTGCGGATTATCTAGGCCACCGCATCCCCCCTTCGTTGCGAAATGCAAAACTCCCCTCCTCACGAAGACGGCCTGGTTCGGGTGTCTAAGCTTCTTGCCGAACGCGGATTTTGTTCCCGCCGCGAGGCGGACCTCTACATTGCTCAAGGAATGGTGCTGGTGGACGGCAGGGTGATAACCGAGCTCGGTACCCGGGCCCATCCTAGCCAGACGGTAAGCCTTGCCAAAGGCGCGCAACTGCAACAAGCACAACGACTCACGGTAATACTGAATAAACCGGTTGGCTACGTATCGCATGCAGACGATGACAAGGCCTACCCAGAGGCGGTCACCCTGATTAGGCCCGAGAATGAGTGGCTCGAAGGACCTGCCACAACAGGCAGAAACCGCTCTCCGCCGGCGAACACGAGGCTTAATACCCGAGGCCTTGCCCCTGCCGGGCGGCTCGACATCGACTCAACCGGCATGCTGGTGCTCACCCAAGACGGACGAGTCGCGCGACTGCTCATTGGTGAAGACACAACACTCGAAAAAGAATATCTCGTGCGCGTGCACGGGCGCCTGAGCCCAGAAGGGCTTTCTCTTCTTAACCATGGTCTCTCGCTTGACGGCAAGGCTCTCAAGCCGGCCAAGGTGTCGTGGCAAAACGAGGATCAGTTGCGCTTTGCCCTGCGCGAAGGGAAAAAGCGTCAGATACGACGCATGTGCGAACTGGTAGGACTAAAGGTGGTCGGCCTCAGACGCATTCGTATTGGTCGCATCATGCTTGGCAACCTACCCGTGGGGCAGTGGCGACGGTTAGGAGCCCTGGAGCGGTTCTAACTCCCACCAAATTAAGAATTTAGGGGACAGAATTAGGGGACAGTTTGATTCCATAGAATTTAGGGGACATGGAATTAGGGGACACTTTGATTCCCATAGGAATCAAAG
>JBMSYB010000006.1:0-65719 GCA_049426285.1 Burkholderiaceae bacterium | reverse complement strand
TGGCGCCGTTGGCCTCGTCCTATGGTTTTGAATTGCGGGTACTACCGCCAGATCTGCATGAAGAGGCCGAGGCACTTGAAGAAGTCTTGCCCAATGAAGACGCCAAGGCCTATGTCTGCCGCGTCACGAACCTCAAGGCAAAGGCCGGATGGGTCCGTTTGCTTCGCAAAGGTTTTGCGCCAGGCCCACTTATTGCCAGTGACACCACCGTGGTGCTTCAGGAAAAAATTCTGGGTAAGCCCGTTGACGCCGACGATGCGAGGCGCATGCTGCAGGCCTTGTCGAATCGAACGCACTGGGTGATGACGGCCGTAACGCTGCTGGTGCCCACCCAGTCCAACCAACTCCCTCTACCGACAAAGCCAAGGCATTCCCGGCAAAGGTCATCACCTGGCTGCGATGTAGGTAAATACGCCGCACACCAGGCGCTCTCAATTTCCGAAGTGCAGTTCGGCCTGCTGAGCGAGGCATGGATTGACCAAGTCATTGCCTCTGGCGAGCCTATGGACAAAGCCGGTGCCTATGCAATTCAGGGGCAGGCGGGCGCCAAAATCAAAGAAATTAAAGGTAGTCCCAGTGGGATTATGGGGCTGCCGCTCTTTGAGACGGGAGAACTGCTGACCAAGATTGCGATACAAGAATTACCCTGCAAAGCATAGTGCCCTTATACGTAATCAAATCAGCCAAGACCAGCGCAAGTCAGTTTAGATCGGCACAGATCTGCAAGCACCTAGAGCAGCACAATGTCATAGCCCCCCGGCGCGTACTCTCCCTCGACGGACAGGCTTATGGGCTTTCCGATTTCGTCCATCAAACTGTTCAAAAAACCCGCCTCCTCCTCCAGAAATCGCTCAATGACCTCAGGGCCAGCGATAACGCGAAACTCTTTGGGATGAAATTGGCGCGCCATGCGGGCGATCTCGCGCAAGATTTCGTAGCAAACGGTCTGGGCAGTCTTCACCCGACCCTGACCATCACATGCTGGGCAGGCATGCATAAGCTGGCGCGCCAGAGCCTCCCGGGTGCGCTTGCGCGTAAGCTCTACCAGGCCCAAAGAGGTGAACCCGCTAATGCGCACACGCGTGCGGTCAAGGGCGAGCGCAGCCTCAAGCTCTTGCTGCACCTGTAGTTTATGGTCCGCATCCTGCATATCAATAAAGTCTACGAGAATCATCCCAGCAAGATTTCGAAGCCGAAGCTGCCTACCAATCGCGTGGGCCGCCTCGAGATTGGTTTTGAAAATCGTATCGGCAAAGCTGCGGCCACTGACATACCCACCGGTATTCACATCGATTGTGGTAAGAGCCTCAGTCTGATCAACGACCAGATACCCGCCACTTTTGAGATCCACGCGGCGCTTTAAGGCCCCCTCGATTTCCTGCTCTATGTTGTGCATCTCAAAAAGGGGACGGTCTCCGGAAAAGTTCTCTATACGATCAATGACTCCTGGCATATACTGCCGCGCGAAATGCCGTAGCCCATCAATCTTGTACGGGTCATCTACTAGCACACGTACGGTGCGGTCGCTCACCCAGTCACGTAGCACCCGCTGCGCAAGATTAAGTTCACGATAGAGTGCAGTGCCCACAGCGGAATCGCGAGAAGCGGTTAGTATGTCTCGCCAGCGCTGCCGAAGATAGGCAATGTCATTGGCAAGGGCTTCGTCAGAGGCGTCTTCCGCCTGGGTGCGGGCAATTAGCGTGCCTTGCTTGTCTTGCGGCGAAAGCGCCAGCAGTCTGGATCGGAGCGCCTCACGAACAAGCGGGTCTTCGATACGCTGGCTTATGCCGATTCGCGGTCCAGACCGTGCTGAGACCGAGGAGGCCATGATGCCACCGTCCCCGCTAAAACCTGCGATTTCTTGCGTGAGAGGCGGTCGATGCTCGGGGTCATCTGACTCGGGACGCGTGTCGTAGGGCAGGTAGACCAGAAACCTCCCAGCAATCGAGATCTGCGTAGTCAGGCGCGCCCCTTTACTGCCCAAAGGATCTTTCATTACCTGCACAAGGAGCTGCTGACCCTCATACAGAACCTTCTCAATAGGCCGTGGGGCATCAAGCACCCGACCCTCATCAACCCGGGTCTGCCAGATATCAGCCGCATGCAAAAACCCCGTCCGTGCAAAGCCTGCCTCTACAAAGGCAGCCTGCATTCCCGGTAGAACCCTAACCACCCGCCCCACAACGATATTGCCCACAAGTCCACGCTGGGCGGCACGCTCTATCTCGATTTCCTGCACAACGCCCTGAATAAGGCGAACTGCCCGGGCCTCGTAAGGAGTGGCCTGAAGAAATATCTCTTCGGAGAAAGGCATCTGATTCGCTGTGCTCGTCGCCTGTTGCGATTGAGCCTTGGTCCTCTAGACTAACGCCGCCCCAAGGCTCTATACCTCGGCCTTCACCCTCAAGCGCCAGGCATGGAGCAAAGGCTCGGTGTAGCCACTGGGCTGATCGGTACCTTTGAAGACCAGGTCGCAGGCAGCCTGATAGGCTTTGCTGATTTTGAAGTTGCCCGCCATAGGCTGATAGAGAGGATCTCCCTGGTTTTGCTGGTCGACCACCGCCGCCATGCGTTCGAAGGTCTTTCGTACCTGTTCTTCGGAGACCACACCGTGCACAAGCCAGTTGGCCATATGCTGGGAGGAAATCCGCAGCGTTGCACGGTCTTCCATGAGGCCTACATTGTGAATATCAGGCACCTTTGAGCAGCCTACGCCCTGGTCTATCCAACGCACCACATAGCCCAGAATGCCCTGCGCGTTGTTATCAAGTTCCAGTTGTTTGTCGGAATCAGACCAGTTGGGAGTGGCTGTTACGGGTACGGTAAGCAAGCCCTCCAATAAAGCCTTGCGTTCGGAGTCTGCATTCGTCTTCTCGAGTTCCCGCTGCACCTGGGCTACGTTCACCTGATGGTAGTGCAGCGCATGCAGGGTAGCGGCTGTTGGGCTGGGCACCCAGGCCGTATTTGCCCCCGCCTTGGGGTGGCCGATTTTTTGTTCCAGCATGGCAGCCATTAGGTCGGGCATAGCCCACATGCCCTTCCCAATCTGAGCACGACCACGCAAGCCACATCCCAGTCCAACCAGGACGTTGTTGCGCTCATAGGCAGCGATCCATCGACTAGCCTTCATTTCGGCCTTGCGGATCATGGGGCCCGCCTGCATCGCGGTATGCATTTCATCGCCAGTGCGGTCAAGAAAACCTGTATTTATAAAGGCAACCCGCGAGGCGGCCGCAGCAATACAGGCCTTGAGGTTTACGCTGGTACGGCGCTCTTCGTCCATGATGCCCAGCTTCACAGTGCTATTGGGCAGACCCAGTATTTGCTCCACCCTGTCGAATATCTCTGCGGCAAAGGCC
Source organism: Burkholderiaceae bacterium (assembly GCA_049426285.1). Classification (GTDB taxonomy): domain Bacteria; phylum Pseudomonadota; class Gammaproteobacteria; order Burkholderiales; family Burkholderiaceae_A; genus Hahnella. The sequence goes on along the minus strand of JBMSYB010000006.1, from coordinate 62,360 downwards.
ACTTCGGCGGGCCCGTGCATTTTGGGCTTCACAATATAGACACTGCCTGTGCGGCTATTGCGAACTGCCTGGCCCGAGGGCAGCCTGCCATGGCCCTTGAGGTCATGCAGTGCAATGGTGGTGGTTACCATGGCGTCCATAATGCCCTCGGGAACCTCCTGCATCTGCCCCTGAGCGTTTTTATAGAGAATCGCGGGGTTAGTCATTAAATGGCCTACATTTCGCACAAACATGAGCGAGCGGCCATGCATACGCAGTTCTTTACCGGAGGGCGTGGTGTACACCCTGTCGGGGTTTAAGCCACGGGTAAAGGTTGTACCATTTTTAGATACCTGCTCCGTTAAAGAGCCCTTTAACAGTCCAAGCCAGTTGCGATACGCCAAGACCTTATCTTCAGCATCCACCACCGCCACCGAGTCTTCGAGGTCTAGGATGGTGGATAAGGCAGACTCCAAAATCAGGTCGCAGACCCCTGCCGCATCAGCCCCACCGATGGGCGTGGACTTATCGATCTTTATTTCGAAATGAATGCCGTTATGGCGCAGCAGAATGGCACCCGGAGCATTCGCACTACCCTGATAACCCATAAATTGCGAGGCATCTTGCAGGCCCACGCTGCCACCGGAAGACAGGCTCACTTCCAAAGAGCCGTCTACCACTGCGTAGCCCGTGGCCTGCGCATGTGAGCCCTGGGCAAGGGGGGCCGATTCATCAAGAAAACTGCGGGCAAAGGCAATCACCTTGGCGCCCCGCCGAGGGTTGTAGCCTGTGCCCTTCTCGCAGCCATCAGACTCCGCAATGGCATCCGTGCCATACAGGGCGTCGTACAGGCTCCCCCAACGGGCATTGGCCGCATTTAAGGCATAGCGGGCGTTAAGAATCGGTACCACCAGTTGTGGTCCTGCCTGAGTAGCAAGCTCTGCATCTACATTTGCGGTAGTTGCCCGTACCGCGCCCGGCTCGTCTACCAGGTAACCAATGGACCGCAGGTAAGTCTCGTAGTCCGCCAGGTTAGATACCGGCCCTGGGTGGGCCCGGTGCCACTGGTCAAGCGCAGCCTGCAAACGATCTCGCTCCGCAAGCAGAGCGATGTTCTTTGGTGCAAGGTCGGTGATCAGCGCGTCAAACCCAGCCCAGAAGGCTTTACTGGTTACACCGCTGTCAGGGAGAACTTCGCGCTCGATAAAATTGAAAAGATCTGTGGACACCGCGAGGCGTCCAACGGATGTGCGTACAGCAGTCATAAGCAACCCCGGTTTATGGCTTCAGTTAAGGTTATAGGCCAGATGATAGCGCCATACCGACATCAGGCAGCAAAGGCCGATACCATCAGACCTATGAAGAACACCGCACACAACCATGCTTTAGATGAACCCTACACCGCTGCCTTACGACGAATCTTCGAAGAGCAGATTGTTTTCAATTCCGTTATTGGTCTTAAGATCACTTCGATAACAGCAGAACTTGTTAGCGGCACCATTACCATGCAGCCCAAGCTAATTGGTCACTTTAGCCATCAGCGGTTACACGGGGGCGTTATTAGCGCTGGCCTTGATGCAATGGGGGGTCTTGCGATTATGGCTAGGCTTGGGCAGCGCCACCAGGATGATTCTCTCGAGGCACGAACCCACCGGTTTAATCGCCTGGGTACCATCGATCTGCGGATTGACTATCTCCGTCCTGCTGTTGGGGAGAACTTTGTTCTCACCGCAGAAACCATACGCCTAGGATCGCGTGTTGGCACAACTCAGATGCGCTTTATCGGGTCCGATGACCAACTCCTTGCTATCGGAACCGGCGCCTACATCGTCTCTTGATCACTTGGGCCGGTCTGGGTCAAATCCGCCCATTAGTTTCAGAAACGCGGGGGTTCTCGGGGGGGGCCTGCTCACAACAGGCGATGCGCGCGCGGGAGTCACTGCCGGGCTGGCCACCGAAGGCGGTCGACTTGGCAACGGGATGCCCGATAAGCCATTACTGCTGCCGTCTGTTGTCGTGGAGGTAGAACCGGCAGACCCAGCGGGCATTGATGACTCTGCAGCAGACTGCAGTGTGGCTCCACCCCAGGCGCTTAGCGACTGGCGTTGGCTTTCGGCATGGCTGCGCCCCGCAGCGCCCGGTCCCTGGGTGGTCGAGGCCTGAGTCAGGTCGGAGCCAACGACAGAGCGACTTCTCTGGGCCATATGGCGGGTCAAGAGCGTATTGTGGTTATCCAATGCTCGGCGCCCTTCCAAGGAACTCGACATGTCCTTGTAGCGAGAAAGATGGATATGCGCCGCCTGAAGAATCGCCTCTGCAAACTGCTTAAAGTTTTGGCCCTGCTGACCAGGCTTGGAAATCAGGAAGTCTTTGCGGAACAAAGAGCGCACATCGGCATCGTCGAACACCGGGGGAGATAGAACAAACCGTACCGGGAAGTTTCGGCCATTAAAGGCATGGTCTAAGAGTTGGTCTTGGCGCACTCGGGAAGGGCAGATTACGAGCGAGGGTGGGACAGTACGTAATGACTCAAATACCCAACGGTTCTTCTCAACAAATCCCATTGAGGCCTGAACTTCTATCTCGGAAATGCCAGACGGCACCAGAACGAGGTCGAACCCAAGCAGAAACTCTGGGTCCATGCTGATCGTCCAGGTAAGGTCGACGATCACCACATCAAACTGATCGGCGGCCCGACGCAGATGGGTACGACAAGTAAGAAGCCACCGTCGCGCGCCCACATCTTCTACCGGAACATGACTTGCAGAGACGCCCACCTGCCGGGCATCGTTAATCCAGGTGCTTGAGGAACCGTGCGGATCGAAGTCGATAAGCGCTGTAGAGCGTTTTGACTCCACCCGAAACCAGGCCGCCAGGTTCGCCGCGATGGTACTCTTGCCCACACCGCCCTTTTGGCTCACTACAATAATCTTAAGCGCTGACATGCGGCCCATCCTTTGGTCTAGTGTCGATGTTAAAACGGGCTTTCTCATCCATAAAAAAAGCCCTAGTTATAACTTAAAACTGCTATTTAACGCTTTACTTTAAGATACGATTCCAAAGATCATACTACTCTTAATTCTCCTGTAAAGAGTCGTGGGCCATGACCGATCATGAACGTGAGCACCTTACCGTGTTATATCCATTTGAAGTGTGCGCTAACAATCAACAGGGAATTCTTACTTACTAAGATATAATTTCCGCAAAAATTCAATATGTTGGAACAATTACCTCTAGTATGAAAAGTGAGTTTCGTATTTCCCATCCAGGCCTGCTTTTGGTGACAGGCGTTCTCGCGTTTCTACTGTTTCTCATTTTCTTCACGCTCAGGTCTGACGCCGCCCTCAACCCACCCGACAGGCCGACAACCTCTGGGAAGGGGTCGGACATTCAAGCCCAAGACAAGCTACTGACTGCCAGCGCTGATAATTCTTCCAGCGTGAGTGCCATTTTGTCCGAGACCCGCACCAAAGGCCTGCCCGCTGCAATCGCCCAGTTGCAATCGGTTCAGCGACAAGACCCCAGCAACCTTAACGTTGCAAACCAGCTCGCAATTCTCTGGGCGGCCGCCGGAGACTTGGATAAATCACGAGAAACTTTGGAACAGGCGCTTTCGCTACATCCAGAAGCCGCCCTGGCCTTCTTAAATCTCCGTGAGCTTGCAAGCCAGCAGTTTGCCCAGGCCTATGCCAAGGCAATTGGCCAGTCACCCCCATCGAGCGCTCTTAAGCTGGAAGCCGGTGGCCTCGAACTTTCCACTGTGAGCGCAGCGGCCACAGCCTTTGACCGTGCAGAGGCAGAGCGAAAAGCGGCGCTGGTCGAGGCTCAGCAAGCGGCGGAGCGCCTCGCCCGTGAACAGGCGCGCGCTGAAGCGGCCAAACTCGCGGAGGCTAAAGCGCTACCGCCAACGACAGAGGCTGGATCCAGCGCCCCAGCCCAGGGCGCAGAGGCTGTTATCGCCGCCCTCAGCCAATGGGCCCAGGCCTGGTCCGCAAAAGATTTTCAGAAATACTCAGATACTTACAGCGAGTCCTTCAAAAACACCCAGTTCTCAAGCAAGAAAGCTTGGCTGGACTTCAGGCGACCTCGCATAATTGGGAAGTCGAGCATCTCTGTTGAACTTGAGGGAATCAAAGTAGACTTAGTTACGAGGGACAAGGCTCGCGTGAGTTTTATTCAGAGATATGAGTCCGGCAATTTGAAACTCAATACCCGTAAAAACATTGTCATGGTTATGGAAAATAGGCGGTGGCGTATTCAGTCTGAGGGCAATTAATGTACCTAATGCATATCACTGACCCGCCAAAAACTCTTGTGATTGCCCTGTTAGTGTGGTGGGGCTCTACTGGATATTCCGCTGCAGAGACTACCCTGGCGCCACCCGATCTGCATCTGCAGGCTGCCATAGAGAAGACCCTCCGCAATCAACAAGAGAAGGCCATCCCCGCAGCGCGTGCGGCCCGAGAGGCAGAGCCGCAGTCTCGTCTAGCTCATTGGCTCGAAGCCCAGGCTATTCTCGTGCAGTCTGGCCAGTTCAAGGGGCTATCGAAAAACGACCAAGACCTGCTTAAAGAGTCTGAGGCTAGGCTTCATAGGGTGCCCCCTGGCCACTTGCCGCGCAATATCTTGTCATTCGGGCGTCAGCTCGATATCGGACGCTACCTTTTACTTGCAGACCTTTCCGTATCTCGCATCTATGTCTTCGATATTTCTGGCCCTCAGCCCCAAATGGTGCGAGAGATGTACTCTTCGATAGGCTTGGCGGGAGCAGTGAAGCTTCGTGAGGGTGATAGAAGAACCCCCATCGGGGTCTACCGTCTTTTGAAAGAAATCAAAAACCCTAGGGCCGACGGGTTTTTAGGAGACCTGGCCATCACCCTGGACTACCCCAATGCCGAAGACAGGCGGGCTAAGCGCACTGGCAGTGGCATCTGGATTCACGGTGTTCCCCACGAGGTGCATGTAAGACCACCTCGGTCATCTGACGGCTGCCTAGCAGTATCCAATGCGGACATGCTCGCGCTCAGAGAGTACGTCGACTTCGCCAAGACCCATATCGTTATCGTTCCGCAGGCTCAGTGGCTCAGCCAGGAAAAGTGGGCCGAAGAGAGCCGAAAGATGCTCTCTGCCATGGACTTTCCCAAGGGCTTCGGTGGCAATTCGGGCCAGGCGGTTTTCTATATTTCCAAAGACCGTCCCATTGTCTCGATCGCCCGGCAAGAGAACCGTATTACCCGCGCCTATTGGGCGCATGGTCAGCGGCGTAGCCCTTTACTTGTTGAAGATCTATAAGTGCCTGGGACAACCCCGCCACGTTAACCCGAATGACAGGCCAACGCGTTCCTAGCGTTACCCTCACACGGGTTCTCATCGTGGGGCTTGCCATGCTTGCCGCTGGGGTGGCTCTCTGGCGGGTTCGGTCCACGGCTCCAGCTCCAGAGGCCCCCTACTTCCCGCCCGGACACATCCAGATCGCTTCACCGAGTCGTGAAGCCGACGCTGCGGCTTCGCAGTCAGAGCCCCCTTCTAAGCCCGAAAATCGGGAAGAGAAGGTAGCGCCAGTTGTAACATCAAAAGAGCAGACGCCAGACCAGGAACCACAAATGCTTTCGAAAGGGCTTACAGGCTCTGAAGTGCGTGCTGCGCTTACTGCATGGCGCCTGGCATGGGAGTCCCGAGACGTAGCCAACTACATGCGGTTCTATCATGCTGATTTTGCCGGGCGCGAAAACTTCGAACGACAGAAGAACAGCGTTATGACGCGCGCGAGATCCATAGAGGTAGCGGTAGAGAACGTTGAAGTTACCGAGGAATCTGGGAGGGTACGGGCGGTATTTCTGCAGACCTACCGGTCAGACACCTACCAGAGCAAAGACATCAAAACCCAGGTCTGGGTCGCGGGCAGCCAGGGGCCTCAGATCGTCTCTGAGTTCATTCGGACTAGGCGCGATCCTGCAGTCGAGTAGCCTTGATAAATCGCACGACCAGGCTAAGTAAGAAAAATCCTAAGAGCACGCCCAAAAGATCGCCGAGCATCATGAGACTGATAGTGTCTGCCCCCCAGACCAAGGTATCGGCCTGGAATTTTGACCAGTAGACACCATGCAACAGGGCGCTAAAGATACTCGTGAGCGCCCCGAGCAGAAGAAGCGTTACCAGATCCAACGAGAGGATTGCCCGCCTTAGTGCCATGCGCAGCAAATAGACTGCAATACAGGGCGCCAAAGCAGAAAGCATAGCCTGGGAAAAGACCACAGCAGGAGAATCACCGTGGGCCAAGCCAATAAACAATGCGCCGAAAAACAGGCCCAATGCACCGGCGAGTCCCGCAACGAGCACCGCGACAACTCTAACAAAGGCTGGTAAGAAAACCAGTGACACTCGGGAGTCTACGACCGAGGCCCAGGGATCCAACCAACTACTTACCTCGTAGGCGACAACGAAGGCTAGAGCAAATGCTGCGGCCCAGGCAAATGGAGCCCTCTCAGGCCAACCAAGGCCCAAAAGGGGGGGGCGCAAGGCCGGAATATCTACTTTCGGGCCATCTCGGAAGCCCATGCGGAAACCTTCTGTCCCAGATTCTGAAACAAACGCAAAGACTTTGAAGTCGGACTCACGATTCTGCGGCGCGAATCCGCAATATCGACCTCGAAATGCAGAAACCCACTACGCTCGAGAATTGCGAGGCACTTGTGCACAGTGGCTGGGGAGGCCACATGAGACTCGGTAACAATTGTTTGCACAAAAGTAGGTTCGTTAGGATTGTGATGGGCAACCACCCACTCCAGTAGACGCTGGCTTCGCTCATCAAGGCGGCCGTAATCAGAGTCTCGGGCCACGCTTTCGAGCAGGTTGCGCAGATTGAGCCAAGGGTTCATAACAGTTCTTTCAGAAAAGGTTAAAGCTTTTGGACGGCGAGAGGGTTTAAAGGTTCTCGCCCGGGCGTGAGGCTTATGGTGAGTCGGCATAATGCGGAGGCAGGAAAAAGGGGAGAGTAAGACGAACTTCTCTCAGAGGCATGGCGCCCAAAAAAAACCCAGAGAGAGATCTCTGGGTTTTCTTCTGAGACAGAGTACTCACTTCTTCTTGTTAACCGCGTCCTTAAAGGCCTTGCCCGCTGTGAATTTCACGGTCTTGGCTGCGGCAATCTTGATAGCCTCGCCGGTGCGAGGGTTACGCCCAGTGCGGGCCGCACGCTTACCGGAACCGAAGGTTCCGAAGCCTACGAGCTGTACCGGGTCGCCCTTAGATACAGATTTGATAATTGTGGCGATAATCGCCCCTAAGACGTCATCGGTCTTTGACTTGGATAGGTCTGTGGCATTTGCCACGGCTTCAACGAGATCGGCTTTGTTCATGGTCCCTCTTTGACTAAGAGTTGTAAATGGAAGCAGAAGTGTACCAATAGCTTGGGTCGAAATGTCTCTCGAAATGGCCCACAAGCGAAAAATATCGACAAATCTCTCGTTTTCCCTCATGACACATTTCACACAGCCCTCCGCCATAGCCCCTCTGCACGAAGCCAGCCCAACCCAAAATAGTGCCAAAGAGTGTCTGCAGTCCATCAAGAGTTACGTGCGGCGGCAGGGCAAGATAACAGTGGGCCAAAAAAGGGCTCTGCTGACGCTTTCGAAACGCTGGATATGGCATTTTGCTGGTGCACCCTTAGCGATGGGGTCGATTTTCGAAAGACCCGCCCCCATTGTCTTGGAAATTGGATTCGGAATGGGGGAGACGACGGCGCAGATCGCCCTAGCCCACCCAGAGACCAACTTTCTGGCTGTCGAGGTCTACGATGCGGGTGTTGGTTCTTTGATGCAGCGCGCCGAAAAAAGCGGCCTAACGAACCTGAAGATCATCCAGCACGACGCGGTTGCCGTTGTTCGCGATGGCATTGCAGCAAACCTTCTTGCCGGAGTACACATCTTTTTTCCAGACCCGTGGCCCAAAAAACGCCACCATAAACGTCGACTGCTTCAGGCAGAGTTTGTGGACCTTGTTGTAAGCAGACTGGCACCGGGAGGCTACCTTCACGTGGCCACCGACTGGCCAGATTACGCGGCACAAATCTTGGGTCTTTTGTCAGCGCATCCCGAGTTGCGAAATACAAACGTTTCCGGCGGATTCAGCCCACGGCCGGACACGCGACCGCTTACCAAGTTTGAGCAGAGAGGCATACGACTGGGAAATCCCGTAGCTGACCTGATATTCACGCGCCAGATCAAGAACTAGACTCGCCAATCCACCCAGTCGAACTGCCAAGTGAGAAGCACCAAAAGACCGAACGCAATGCGATAGTAGGCAAACCTGTTAAAGCTATTTCGGGAAACGAAGCCAATCAGCCATCGCACCACCAGAAGCGCGGTAAAAAAAGAAGCAACAGTACCGATGGCGAATAAGGGGATGTCTTCTGCATGCAGAAACGCCCACTGACGAACCAATGCGTAGGCACCTGCAGCAAAGAGCGTGGGAACCGCCAGAAAAAATGAGAACTCTGTGGCTGTCTTACGGGAAAACCCAAAGAGCATGCCTCCGATAATCGTGGCGCCAGACCGGCTGGTTCCTGGAAACAGGGCCACCGACTGGGCGAAGCCGATTTTTAGCGCGTCCTGCCAGCCCATATCGTCTACGCTATGGAGCCGAATCCTTTTCGGTGCGAGGGTCTGCCATCGTTCTACCCACAGGATAATCAGCCCCCCGACAATAAGAGCAATGGCAACCGTGATCGGGCTAAACAGATGCTCTTTAATAAAGCCTGCGAACAGCAGACCCAGAACCGCTGAAGGGAGAAAGGCCACGAACAAAAGCCCAAGAAATCGCCCGTCTGGGGCCAGGGAATTAGCCCGCCCCGAAAACCAGGCAGTCCAGGTGTCGCGGCGCAAAACCGGCACCAGAGCAGTCCGAAATCTTTGCCGATAGAGCCAGAGAATGGAGGCTACGGCACCGGTCTGAATAGCGATGTCGAAGGCCTTGGCCCGTTCGTCATCAAAGGCCAAGAGCGAACCAAAAAGAATTAGGTGCCCAGTGGAAGAGACTGGCAGAAACTCGGTGAGGCCTTCTATCACGCCGAGGATGAGCGCCTTTGCCTCAAGGGGCAATGCACGCAGGATGTCAAGAATTTCTTCCATAACTGCGCATAATAAGAGGTATTGACCATTCCCCAGGACACGCAATGTCTACTGAATCTACCCTTGCTAGCCCACCCGAGCACACTCGGGGCGTCTCGGACAGCTATGCGCAGATGCGCCGCAATATGATCTCCCAGCAGATCCGGCCATGGGATGTGCTTGAACCGCGAGTGCTGGCGCTTCTCGAGAGGCATCCCCGTCATAGGTTTGTTCCGCCAGAGCATGAGGCTCTGGCTTATGTGGATATGGAGGTTCCCCTGGCGCACGGACAGGTCATGCTGGCGCCGAAGGTTGAAGCCCGGATACTCCAGGAACTCGACCTTCGCCTGGAAGACGATGTCTTTGAGGTCGGCACAGGCAGTGGGTACATGGCAGCCCTGCTCAGTAGCTTTGGGCAGAGTGTGGTGTCCGTAGAGAAGTATGCCGACCTTGCCGAATACGCTCAGGCACAGCTGACGTCTGCTGGCGTGAATAATGTTACCGTGATGCAGGGTAACGGGTTGCTGGAAGATTCGCGATGGTCGCATCGGTTGTTCGATGTCATCGTGATCTCAGGGGGGGTAATACGGCCGCCTGCGTCCTTACTTGCCCAGCTCAAGCCAAAGGGGAGAATGATCGCGCTTATTGGCCAGGCCCCTGTCATGCAGGCAACCCTAATTGAGCGGCTGGCGGGTTCCTTTCGTGAGACAGGCCTATTTGACACCCTTACCCTTCCCCTTGAAGACCAACCAGTGCAACCGGAGTTCACTTTTTAATGCTTAGCATGTCCTATTTGCTTTTTAAGCCCCGTGGCAGGGCTTTTGCCTTGTTCGTATCCGTCGGTCTATCGCTATCGGCGGCCCCAGGCACTGGTCACAGCCTAACGCTGGAGCAGGCTTTATCCTTTTCGCTCGCCCATGACCCAGAGTTTCTGGGCGCGCAAAGCGCATTGGTTGCAAGCCAGGAACGCAGGGCACAGGCGCAGAGGCGGCTTGGCCCTTCGCTATCGGCAGACCTTGAGGCCAGGCGGGTGGATATTGCGCCCCAGCCCTCGGGGCCAGATATCAGCCTAAATCAGAGGAGTTACGCGGTCACGCTGCGGCAACCGGTATACAACCCTGGGCTATCGCGGGGGCTCACCCAGGCAGAGCAAAGGCTCAGGGCAACCGAGGCCGTTCTAGTACAGGCGCAACAAGACGCTATTTTACGGCTGGTATCGGCCTACTTTGATATTCTCGTAGCGCAAGACTCTCATGCCACCGTGCGGGCCGAAAAAGCCGCAATTTCAGAGCAGCTTGCGCTTGCCCAGCGTAGCTTTGAAGTAGGAACTGCAACCATTACAGACCAGCAAGAGGCCCAGGCCCGATTTGACCTGACCGCTGCCCGCGAGATCGCGGCACAGAATCAGTTGAACATTGCCCGAAATGCGCTGGCGCTGCTGACACGGCAGCCCACTCCCGAATCCCTTCAGGGATTTGGGTCCGGGGCAAAGATTCCAAGCCCTGAGCCCCAGGATCTACAGGTCTGGGTAAATGCCGCACGCGAAAAAAACCCGGCTGTGGTGCGCTCGCGGATGCTGGCTGAGGCTGCAAAAATAGAAATCAGCCGCCGAACTGCTGCGGATCTTCCTTCGGTTGGCCTGACCGCCTCGCATTCGCGCAGCTGGGAGACCACCTTACCCTCTGACGAACAGCGGCGTAACCTGGTGGGTCTGCTGGTCTCTATACCGATAGTCGGCGGTCCTGTGCCGGCCGAGATCCGTGAGGCTAGCGCCCTTGCTGAAGAAGAGGCCTATCGTGCCGAGTCGGCCCAGCTTGCCGCAGAGCAGAATGCGCGTGCTGCGTTTCTCAGTGTCATGGCGGGGCTAGCGCAGGTGGCCGCCCTGGAGGCCGCAGAAAGGTCTAGCCAGTTGGCCCTAGCGTCGAACAAGCTCGGGTATGAGGTGGGGGTGCGCATCAACATCGATGTGCTCAATGCCCAGCAGCAGCTCTTTGCGGCACAGCGCGATCTCTCCAAGGCCCGCTATGACACCCTGCTCGCAGGGCTGAGACTGAAGGCGGCAGCGGGGCAGCTGCAGTCCTCTGACATAGCCCGTTTGAGTAATCAGGCGCGGCAGTAGGCTGTGACGTGACCGCATCTGAGCCTGACCGGAACGACCCAGAGCTCGTCGTTTTCAATCTCAAGAAGCGTTTCACAGGGGTATCAGCAACCATCAATTCGCTCGTACCCTTGCAGCAGCAGCAGTGGCGACTGGCCTTTTGCGGGGTAACCCTGCCCAATGGGGTTGCGGGCATCACGATCCGCGATGCGCTGCGACTATCCCGAAGTCCTCCCTCAGACCGCCCCTTTCGTATCTGGCACGTACGGCGTGACCACGAAATGATGCTGGGCATCTGGGCCCGAGATGTTCTGAAACTTCCGATTAGGCTCGTCTTCACCTCTGCAGCACAGCACCGGCACGGATGGTTCCCGCGCTGGCTGAATTCGAGAATGTACGCTGTCATTTCCATGACAAACAAGAAGCCTGGGCGCAATCTGGGCTTGCGGGCCAGTTTGGTATCGGGGTGTTCGGTCGGATACGCCCTGAAAAGGGAACCGATATTTTTGTGCAGGCCATGCTAAAGGCACTTCCCAGGCTACCGCATTGCACCGCCGTTATTTCCGGCTTGGCGCTGCCTGAGCATCAGGCCTACCAGAAAGACCTGCAGCGACAGATTGATGCTGCAGGGCTGCACGGCCGTATTGTGTTTCTGGGACAGGTGTCTGACAACGAGGTACGAGAATGGTATAAGCGCTGCCTGCTCTGTGTGGCCTGCCCGCGCTATGAGCCCTTTGGCCTTACCCCCTTTGAGGCTGCAGCCTCGGGCTGTGCCTTGGTCTGCTCCCGCACTGGCGCCTTCGGTGAGCTGGTGGTTCCCGGAGAAAATGGGTACCTGGTAGACACCGGGGACGTAGAAGGCCTGGTCGATGCGGTTGTAAAAGTGATGCTGGATACCGATCATGCCAAAGCTTTGGGCGACGCAGCACGTGCCTCTGTGTGCGAAAAGTTTAGCCTTGAGAAGGAAGCACAAGGAATAGCCCAGGTTTATCAGCAGCTCTTTGACAAGGCATGCGCCTAGCCTTTACAGAGCGGGTTGCGCTGTGGCTCTATGGCCGTGTCATGGCAGTGCTGACGATACTGTTGAGAGTCAAAGTCCGTCGGCGGGGAAGACGCGAACCTCTGTACCTAGAGCACATCGAGCAACGGTTTGGCTACTACCCTGATGTCTCTGAGGGCCAGGGGCATATTTGGGTGCATGCCGTGTCCCTTGGGGAGACAAGGGCTGCGGGCATTCTTATAAAAGCCCTGAGAGAAAAGAACCCAGCCATGCGACTGCTGCTGACCCACGGCACCGCAACGGGCTGGGCCGAAGGCAAGCGTCTGCTAAAGGCCGACGACCTACAGGTCTGGGCGCCCTGGGACACCCCGGAAATCGTATATCGATTCCTCAATCGATTTCGCCCCTGTATGGGAATTTTGCTGGAGACCGAGGTCTGGCCATTCTGGGTGCAGGGCTGCCGCAACCAAGGCACACCCTTGTACCTTGTGAACGCGCGCATGAGCCAGCGCAGTCTGGTTAAAGCGCTACGGTTTACTTGGCTTGCGCTGCCAGCCTACCGAGGGCTGCATGCGGTGCTTGCACAAACAGATGCTGATGCCGACCGACTGCGGCAGTTGGGAGCGCACGTGAAGTTGATAATGGGCAACCTGAAGTATGACGTGGTAGAAGACCCCGCCCAAAAGGCCCTTGGGCAGCAATGGCGTACCACGCTGGCCCAGCCTGTTGTGATGCTAGCCAGCAGTCGAGAAGGGGAAGAGGAGGAGTTTCTAAGGGTGCTTCACGATCTTGGAGCAGCGGCAGATACCGTGCAATGGCTGGTCGTTCCCCGCCATCCACAGCGGTTTGATACTGTGGCTCGGCTCATACTAGAGGCAGGCTGGGCGGTTCAGCGGCGCAGTCAATGGCCCAACAACCGGCCACCGGGCTTTAGCGCGAGCACGCGCACGATTTGGCTTGGCGACTCTCTGGGCGAGATGCAGGCCTACTACCACTTGGCCAGTGTCGCCTGGCTGGGGGGAAGCTTCGCACCGTTCGGTGGGCAGAACTTGATTGAGGCTGCAGCATGTGGATGCCCAGTTATCATGGGACCGCACACATTTAACTTTGCAGAAGCCGCAGAAATGGCCGTAAGCCACGGTGCTGCGCGTCGCGTCGAGGGCATGACAGAGGCCTGGCCATCGACCCTAAGATTTTTAGCCAACGGCCTAGCGATTTCGGGCGGTCGGGTTGCCTGTCATACATGGCTCGCTCAGGGTCACGGTTCCGCGCAACGATGTATAGATGCCCTGTCGGTTCAATGAGCTATACCCTGGAGGAGTTTTGCAAAACCTGCACCAAGTTACTGTCATCGTAGTTACGTATAACAGTGCCCACTGTCTTTCCAGCCTGCATGGCCTGCTGGGGCGTTGCCCCAATGTAATCGTGTCTGATAACGCAAGTGCAGATGGAACACCTTCCCAGGCGAGCCAAATGTGGCCTCATGCAACGGTGTTGGCCCACCGAGATAACCTCGGCTTTGGTGCGGCCAACAACCGTGCCCTAGCCAAAGTACACACCACCTTTGCCCTTCTGCTCAATCCTGACTGTGAGCTTTCCGCCGACCAGTTACAGCAGTTGCTGCAGGTGGCTAATCAGTATGACCAGGCTGCCCTCATCTCTCCACAACTGGTCAACGCCAAGGGTAGGCCTGAGATCAGCTACCGATGGCCCAGCACCTACTGGGTAAGCAAGGGTCCCGAGGTGTCAGGTCCAGCCAGCGTTGGGTTTGTATCTGCTGCGGCCTTGCTATTGCGTATGAAGGTCTGCCGCCCGATTGGGTTTTTTGATGAAGATTTCTTCTTGTACTATGAAGATGATGACTTGTGCCTTCGCCTGTTCGAGGCCCGTCTTTCTATGATTGTCACTCCAGAGGTTCGGGCCTTGCATCGATCACGAAGGTCGGTAAAGGGGGGGGCTCCCTACAAAGCCGAGTTCCTGCGCGGCTTTTACCATGTGCAGTCGAAGCTTCTGTTCATCACCAAGCATGTCAGTGCCGCGGCGGCACGGCGTCTGCATTGGCAACTTGTATGGCAGACAGCGTTGGCTTTGCCATTTCGAATCTTGGTATTTTCTCCCAGGCTTATCGTGCGAATGTGGGGGCGCTTTCTCGGTCTTTTGCGTTGGACACCGCATAGGGCCGCTCCATGAACGTACCCGTTTTTATTATCACCCTAGGATTGGCATCTGCGAGACGGACTTTTCAAGAGGCTCAGGCTATACGTCAAGGGTTTGTTCCCAACTGGCAACCTGCTCTAGGAATCGATGATTTTTCCGATGAGGTTTTTTTGCAGCATGCGTTTAGCTGGCAGCGCCCCCTAAAAAAGACCGAGGTTGGCTGCTTTCTGAGCCATCTGCAGTTATGGCAGCGAATTGCCGTTGGCAACGGGCCTGCCGTCGTGCTAGAGGACGACGCGCTCTTAAGCGAGCATTGGTACCCAGACATTGTCGCCTTAGCTGAGGTAGAGAATGCCGACTATATCTGCCTGGAAACCTGGAACAAAAAAGTGTTGGGAAAGCAGCAGAACCTCGGTGGTTTACAGTTACGTCGGCTCCACTTAAATAGTGCAGGTGCGGCAGGCTATATGTTGTGGCCCTCAGGCGCGAAGATACTCATCGATCGGTACAAAGAAAAGGGGGCTGGCTTGGCCGATGCATTCATAAACGAGGTGTACCACTGGCGCGCCTGGCAGTTAATCCCCGCCAATGTCGTACAAATAATGGTGGCCCCGGAATTCGGACTTGACCCGCCCATGCGTACCGAATCATTTATTGCCCGAGAACAAACAGCCTCCCCCACGACCCCAAATATCTGGGTGGCAGTCAAGACTCGGTTCCGGCGGGCTAAATGCGAATTACGTAAAGCGGGAGTTCGCCTAGCCTGCGCCGTATTTGCTGTCCGAACAAGGGTGTCTTTCAAGGCTAGAAGTATGCAAACCCTCGTGCCTGGAGCATCCGAATAATGCGTCTTTGGTATCTGGTGTTTGTTGCAAGCCCCGCGTTTGTCCTGATCATGCCTGGTGGACATTCGGTTTGGCCAGTCTTGTTGGCGGTAGTGGGCTTATTTTACGCAAGCGCACCCCATGCCGAAAACCGCTATACAACAGATCACGAGGTTCGACGGTCATGGACCTGGCTGCTCGGGGGATTCCTTCTCTTCGTATCAACAAGTATTTTTTTGGGCCTCTGGCACGGCAATGACTGGGGATACTACGAGATGTTTATCCCCTTTCTACTCTTTCCCGCGATCGCGTGGCTCATCCGTGCCGGTCGCTGGGAACCTAGCTGGTGGTTTATTGCCGTGGGCACTGGGGCGCTGCTTGCCTGCGCCTATGCCTGCTACCAGATCTTTGGGCTTGGCATGACGCGCGCTATGGGAGCACTTAAGCACCCCATACCATTTGGCAATACTGCGATTGTTCTAGCTGCAGTGTCGCTCTTGGCTGCTGTCCTCTACCCTTTTTCCCCGAAGGTCAGAGTCTATGCACGCTTTTTTTTGGTGATATGCGGACTTGCCGGGGTCTTTGCCTCGTTACTATCGGGTTCCAAAGGAGGATGGCCCTCCCTATTGATCATCGCGGTAGTACTCGGCTATCTGGCAACGGCGCAATGGGCCCGCGGGGCCCGCCACCTAGCCGCCTTAGGTGCAGTCTTGGTTATCACAACAGCAGCATTCTTAGCCCCGTCCCACGTGGTGAAAGATCGCCTGGTGACTGGCATCAATGGCGCGGTGCATTGGCTTGAAACGGGCAACGTAGTCGACGACTCAGTCAGTATTCGATTCGAGATATGGAAACTTAGCCTACACATCATCTCGGAGAAACCATGGCTCGGGCACGGTACAGAGGGATCGCTTGAGCGTTGGAAGGAAAAACTTGATGGGGGGCTCTATCACCCCAAGCTAGTTGCCTATGCCGCATCCGACGCAAAGATAAGGCCTGGCGAGAACGAGATCCTGAGCGCTCTGCTGGGAGGCGGCGTGCTTGGGGCACTCGCCTTATTCAGCGCCTATGCGGGAATTTGGCTTTCATTCTGGCGATGGCGTAACCATACCGATCAGACCATTAAGACCTGCAGCACCATCGGCCTGCTTCTGGTGCCTCTCTACCTCGAATTTGGTTTGTCGGTGGCCGTGATGCACACCAATACCTTTCGAACGGTATTTGTGACCTTTGCTGTCGTTATGCTCTCATTCATTACAGTTCGTCAATATCGCTTGTTGGCTCAGGTTCCGCAGAAAAACTGACTAAAAGGGTAGTCCAAGCCCAGGCGCTAGACGTGTTAGCACCGCCCGAAACTCTGCCTGAATACGGGCTAGCGCTGCGGTGTTGTCTGCCTCAAACCGCAAGACAATCACCGGGGTGGTGTTAGAAGGTCGGGCAAGGCCGAACCCATCTTCATATTCCACGCGGATGCCGTCGATGAGAATGCGCTCGCGTGCACTGGGAAAATCAGCCTTCTCTTTGAGCTGATCCACGAGGGTGTAGTTTTCGCCCTCTTTGGTCTTGATCTGCAGCTCCGGGGTGCTGGTGGCGTTGGGCAGGGCATGCAGGGTGGCGCTGGGGTCTTCTACCCGCGACAGAATTTCAAGCAGACGGGCGGCGGTGTAGAGGCCGTCGTCAAAGCCAAACCAGCGGTCATTAAAGAAGATATGCCCACTCATCTCGCCAGCCAGCGGTGCGCCGGTTTCTTTAAGTTTGGCCTTAATCAGCGAGTGGCCCGTTCGCCACATCAGAGGCTCGCCACCGTGGTCTCGAATCCATCGCGCAAGATGCCGGGTACACTTCACGTCATAGATGATCTGTGCGCCGGGTCGCTGGGCCAGAACATCGGCCGCATAGAGCATCAACTGCCGATCAGGCCAGATAATCTCACCCGAGCGGGTGACCACGCCTAGCCTATCGCCATCTCCATCGAAGGCCAGACCGAGATCCAGGCCGTGGTCTTTCACGGCGTGAATAAGGTCTTCCAGGTTATGCGGATCCGCCGGGTCGGGATGATGGTTGGGAAAGTTTCCATCGACCTCACAGAATAGGGGATGCACCTCGCAACCCAGCGCAGTGAAGAGCCCCGGGGCAATTCCTCCCGCTACGCCGTTGCCACAGTCAAGGCCAATGCGTAAAGGACGCTCAAGCCTAAGGTCGGACAGAATGCGGTCACGATAGGCAGGCACAACGTCTCGTACAAAGATTGCACCTCTTGGCCCCGCGAAAGAACCCCCCTGCGCAGGCGCGATAGCTGCAGCGACAATAGACTGATACAGCCCCTGAATCTCCTCTCCCGCAAGGGTACTGCCTGCCACCATCATCTTTAGGCCGTTGTACTGCGGCGGGTTGTGGCTGCCCGTAATCGCCACACCGGTTCCGGTTTTTAACAAATGGGTGGCAAAGTAGACCACAGGGGTGGGAACGCAGCCGATATCGATGACATCGACACCCCCCGAGACCAGCCCTTCGGAGAGTGCCGCCTGCAGCCGCGGGCCCGACAATCGACCATCTCGGCCAACCACGCACTGCCGCAGGCCATGCGCACGAATTTTTTCTGCCAAGGCCAGCCCGATACGACGAACCGTATCTTCTGTAAGGGTCTCATCGACCACCCCCCGTATATCGTAGGCCTTGAAGATTGCGGGAGAAACCACGGGCGATGCACCACCCGTATGCGCGGAAAGAGAAGAAGTCTGGGTGGTCATTGGAAATAAGGGTCTAAAAAAAGTGGGGGCTCTGGGCCAAGGCCCAAACGCCGAGCTTGATCGCAACAGGGAAACAGCACGTTTTTTGCGAGTTTATCTTACGATGCAGCTATGGCGACGTATGCAATTGGAGATGTTCAGGGCTGCGCCGAGAGCCTAAAGGCCTTGGTAAACAGGCTGTCGTTTCGGCCGCGCACCGACCGACTCTGGTTTGTGGGCGACCTGGTTAATCGTGGGCCGCAGTCTGCCGAAGTGATTCGACTGATTCGTGCTGCAGGCCCGCGCGCCCAAGTGGTGTTGGGCAACCACGACCTGCACCTGCTAGCAGTGGCCAGTGGTGCCCGTGCTATGCAGCCGAGCGACACCTTGCACGATGTGCTGCAGGCCCGCGATCGCGATGACCTCATTGACTGGATACGGCATCTGCCGCTTGCCCATGCGCAAGACAAAACCCTGATGGTGCATGCGGGAGTCTTACCGAGGTGGTCGATGACAAAGACGCTGGCGCTGGCCGAAGAAGTGGGAAGACGGCTTCGCAGCAGCCACTGGCAGGATTTTCTGCACGAGATCTATGGCAACGGGCCGGGCCACTGGAAGGACGGCCTTCGCGGCGGGGCCCGCTACCGGATGATAGTCAACGTGCTTACCCGCCTTCGTTATCTAAAGCCCGATGGGAGCCTCGACTTTAAGTGCAAGGTCTCGCCAGGGGTTTGTTCCGCAGGCCTTACCCCCTGGTTTTCGGTGCCTGGCCGGGTTACCCGCAGACAGCGCATTGTCTTTGGCCATTGGTCGACCCTGGGCCTGCTTCGTGTGCGGGGTCTGCTCGGTATCGACACGGGCTGCGCCTGGGGTGGATACCTTACGGCAGTAAGACTCGAAGACGAGGCGGTGTTCCAGCAGTCCGCCCTAGAACCCCTCAGTTAATACCCCTCAGCCCCTAGAGTTCGAGTCCGCGAGCCACACTAAGGCGTGCGGCCTCTGCCAATACCTGCCGTTTGCGATCATCAATCGCCAATGCCGGCTGAATCTGTAGCCTGACCTCAACCGCAGGGCCTGAGAGAATCGCGAGCATAGAGCCCAAAAGCGTCATGTCTCCTACATATGCTGTGCGGTCTGAAGAATAGCGGATGCTCACAGGCACCACCGGAAGATCAGGGGCACGTTCGGCGAGCACAAAAAGGCTGGAGTGAAACTTCAAAAGGGACTGGCCGTCGCTGGTGGTTCCTTCCGGAAAAAACATTACCCGCTCGTTTTGATGAAACCGGCCCTGGGCCTGGGCGATCACCTGAGGCATGGCAGAGCGGTTTCCCCGCTCGATAAACAAGGTTCCCGATGCGGACACCAGAGTACCAATCACCGGCCAGGAGCGAATCTCCGACTTGGCAATGAAGGTAACTGGTTCTAGCGCATGAACCACAAAGATATCGAGCCATGAGACATGATTGCCCACCAACAAGGCGGGCGCGGGGATACTTTCAGGGCTATCTGCCACGAGGCGCACGCCACAGACTGCGAGAAGCCCCCGGGCAAAGGTGCGAATGCTCCATGACCTTCCCCTGGGCCCAAGAAACCGCAAGCCGGTGAGCGCCCAGGTAAGGCCCAACACCATCCAACAAAAAAGCGCCGGAAAGCGCCAGCCCACTCGCAGAACCGCCCGATGCGGACTGTACCGCCGCATTGCCTGCCGCGCCCGTGTTAGTGAGGCAAAACGCCCTGGACCTGCAAAGAGCCGGCAGGCGACAGGGTCTGAAAAACCAGGCGGCCTTCGACCACGGTCACAAGCACCCGGCCCTCAAGCTCACGTCCCAGGTAGGGCGTATTACGCCCCTGAGACCTTAGCGTGTCATTAGTGACCACCCAGGGTGACTCGGGGTCAAAGACAAAAAGATCGGCCTGGCCTCCCACCTGCAGTCGTCCGCTATCGCGGCCAAGGATGTCAGAGGGCTTATGGGTAACCCGGGCCAGCGCCTGCACCAGCGAAATTTTTTCTTCGCGGGCCCACTTGAGCACCAGGGGCAGCAACAACTCCAGACCAATGACACCCGGTTCAGCCTCACCAAAGGGCAGTTGCTTGGCGTCATCATCCACCGGGGAATGGTCGGAGCAGACCGCATCGACGGTGCCGTCTAACAAGGCTGCCCGAATGGCCGCCCGGTCACGCTGACTGCGAAATGGCGGGTCTACCCGAAGGTTGGAGTCGTAGTCACCGATATCGAGGTCGATCAGGTGCAGATGGTGTACCGATACATCGGCCGTCACAGGAAGGCCTTCGGCCTTGGCCTTACGCAAAAGGTCGATGCCCGCGGCTGAAGACAATCGGCACAGGTGCATTCGCACGCCGGTAATCCGGACCAGTTCAAACAAAGTAAGCAGCCGTATGGTCTCATTGGCTACTGGAACGGCAGGTAGGCCTAGCCTGCCCGCCAAGGGCCCCCCATGGGCCACGCCCGAGGCCCCGAGCCAAGGGTCACGGGCATAGAGCCAGACCGCATAGTCAAAGGTGCTGGCGTACTGCATGGCCCGATACAGCACCTGCGTGTCTACCAGGGGGCGCAGAGACTGGGAAAAGCCCACGCAGCCTGCCTCGGTAAGCTCTGCCATTTCGGTGAGTTGCTCGCCTGCAAGACCCACTGTAAGCGCCCCCAGCGGGTGAACATGGGCCTGGGCAAGGCCCCGGGCACGGTGCTTGAGCATCTCCACCAGCCCGGGCTCATCGAGCGGGGGGTCGGTATCGGGAGGGCAGACCAACCGCGTCACGCCACCGGCCACTGCGGCCTGCATCTCTGACTCAAGGGTAGCCCGGTATTCAAAACCTGGTTCCCTTAGTCGGGCGCAGAGATCAACAAGACCGGGCGCAACCATCTGCCCCGAAAGCGTGATGGTCTGGTCGGCGGTAAACCCGTCAGGCTTCTGGCCAGACGGCAGCATGGCCACGAGGCTACCGCCTGCGAGAAACAGGTCTTGCGGGGCATCAAGGCCGGACACGGGGTCGATCACGCGACCGCCGAGCAGGGCAATGCGCGGAGGGGTGTTATCGATAAACCGTTGTGTAGAGGAATTCATAACGGGGCTTCCAATAGGTACGGAATAGGCACGAATAGGCATGAATAGGCACGCTCAGTGGCCCGACTGATTCAGAATATCCATAACCGCCATGCGCACGGCAATACCAAAAGTAACCTGGGACAGAATCACTGACTGACCGCCATCGGCCACTGCCGAGTCGATCTCGACCCCGCGGTTCATAGGGCCCGGGTGCATCACAATCGCCTTGGGATGGGCCTGCCGCAATCGTTCCTCGGTGAGCCCATAGTGCTTGAAGTACTCCTGAGGGCTGGGCAGCAAGGCCCCACGCATGCGCTCGTTCTGAAGGCGCAGCATCATAATCACATCGACGTCTTGCAGTCCCTTATTCAGACTGGTAAAGGTCTGCACTCCCATCTCGGTGAGGCCCGCGGGCAATAGCGTCTTGGGCGCAATCACCCGTATCTCGGGGACCCCTAAGGTGGTCAGGGCATGAATGCCTGATCGCGCAACCCGTGAGTGCAGTACATCACCGACAATCGCCACCCGAATCTGGGTGAAATCGCCCTTAAAGTGACGAATGGTGAACATGTCTAAAAGCGCCTGGGTGGGGTGCGCATGACGGCCATCGCCGGCATTCATAATGTGGATCTGCGGGGCCACCTGATTAATGTGTCGGGCAATCAGGTAGGGTGCGCCGCTCTGACTATGCCGCACCACAAACATGTCGGCCTGCATGGCCGCAAGGTTATCAATCGTATCAAGCAGCGACTCGCCTTTTGCTGTACTTGAGGCATTGACATTTAAGTTGACTATATCGGCAGAAAGCCGCTTTGCCGCGATCTCAAAGGTCGTTCGGGTACGGGTAGAGTTCTCAAAGAAAATATTAAAAATACTCTTTCCGGCCAATAAGGGCTGGCTCTTTACCTCAAAGCCGCCTTGGCCGTCGGCCACAAGAAAATCTCTGGCCCGATCAAGAATCTGCATGACAATGGCTCGCGGCAGGCCCTCGGTGGACAAAAGATGGTGCAACTGGCCTTTCTGGTTAAGCTGAATCGATCGCGGCATGAAGATACCCTTGCAAAAGAATCGCGGCCGCCTGGGCGTCGATCTGACCGTCCTGGCCTGATGCCAAGGCCGAAGTGTAGCGCTCATCGGCCATGACCACGGGCAGGCCAAACCTGCCCGAAAGCTGCCGGGCAAATCGCTGACACGGGGCGGCAAAGGGGTGGGGGGCGCCGTCGGGGTAGACAGGTAGCCCCACCAAGAGTCGACTGGGCTGCCATTCTTGAATAAGCCGGGCTATGGCAGAAAAGCGGGCAGCCGTGGGCGACGAGGCAATAACAGCAAGAGGCCGGGCACCTTGGGTAAGGCTGTTACCAATGGCAACGCCAATACGGGTAGTTCCAAAGTCAAATGCAAGCCAGGTCTGGGGACCGGCCTGAGAGGCGTTAGGCGTGACCAACCGCCCCGGAGAGGTTTAATGGGTCGACGCCCAGGAGCCGAAAGGCAGCACTCACCCGGTCTTCGGGGGGAATATCAAAAAGCAGCCCCGTCTGCAGGAGCGGAACCGTAAGCCAGGAATTGGAGGCGAGCTCAGCATCGAGCTGGCCTGCGGCCCAGCCCGAGTAGCCTAGCGTGACGAGAAACCGGGATGGACCCCTTCCCTGCGAAGCGGCCTCAAGAATATCCCGAGAGGAGGTGAGGCCAATGCCCTCGGCCACCTTCAGCGTAGAACTCCAACGGCCCACGGGCTCATGCAGCACAAAGCCACGATCGGTCTGCACCGGGCCCCCGACATAGACCGGCTGAACGGAGAGGTCGGAGGTCTGGGCATGAAGGTCGATACGAGAGAAAAGGCTGCCCAGGTTCATGTCGGCTGGTCGGTTGATCACCAGACCCATGGCCCCTCGGGGGGTGTGTTCGGCCACATAGACAACCGTTCCCCCGAAATGCGGGTCGATGAGCGAGGGCATGGCAACCAGCAGCTGCCCCGCTACACTGGGAAAGTCACCAGAGTCGCGGCCTGCGGGTTCATCGTCGTCGGGAGTGCGTATACCTATGGGCATATTGTCTGTCCATCGCTGAGCCATGCTGTCGATTCTACCCTTGGATGCCCTGTGAAAGGAACCAAAGACCATGGCCCTGCCAAAAACCCAGATCGTATGGCTGCGTCGCGACCTTCGTCTTGCCGACCACGGCGCCCTGGCCGAGGCCCTCAGGCACCCGGAGCCGATTGTTCTGTGCTTTATCTTCGACGAAGAGATCCTGGCGCCGCTCAGGCAGGCGGCGCCCCCAGGCCCAACAGGCCTGTGCTTCGACAGGCGGCTTGCCTTTATCTGGGCGAGCCTGCAGGCGCTCCACGAGACGCTCCAAGGCTGGGGATCGGGGCTCATGGTCCGCATGGGACAGGCGCGCGAGGAGATCCCCGCCTTGGCGCAAAGCTTGGGCGCCGTACGGGTGGTCTATGCCAGTGATGACGAGCCCGATGCCCTGCGTCGCGACGCTGACGTAGAGCAGCAGCTGCGTGCCCTGGGTGTGGCAATGGTGCGCATCAAAGACCAGAGCATCTTCGAGCGCCAAGAAGTGCTTACCGGCGCGGGGCGCCCATTTTCGGTGTTTACGCCCTACAAAAACGCCTGGCTTAAACGCCTGACGCCTGCCGACTATGCGGAACGCTCCTGCACGAGCCTGGGCCCCGAGCGGCTCTGGCAGGGGCCTGAGGCACAGCAGCCATTGCCTGCCCTGTCGGCGTTTGGCTTCGACCCCAAGGCCTTAGACGACCTGCGGCTTGGTGCAGGACCAGCCGCAGCAGAGCTGCTGCTTCAAGAATTTCTGGGCCGCATGGGGCGGTATAAGGCCGCGCGAGACTTTCCCGCGATAAAGGGCCCTTCTTACCTTTCGGTGCACCTGCGCTTCGGAACAGTGAGTATTCGCGCGCTGGTACGAGCAGCCATGGCAACAATCGCCCAGAACCCTAGTCAGGCCGAAGGGGCGCAGACCTGGCTTTCGGAGCTTATCTGGCGCGACTTTTATATGCAGATACTGGCGAATTTCCCGAAAGTCGTGCGGCGAAGTTTCCGCCCGGAATACGATCGGGTAGCCTGGCGTATCGGCATCTCAGGCGAGGCCTTCTTGGGGGGTAGGCCATGGGAATCACCCGAGGCCCAGGCTACGGTCTCTGGCTCTGGTCAGCCTGGAAATACAGCGTTTGAAGACCCCGATGCCTTCGCGCGAGACTTTAGCGCCTGGTGTGCGGGCCGCACCGGCTACCCCCTGGTAGACGCAGCCATGCGGCAGCTAAATCAGACTGGCTATATGCACAACCGGCTGCGAATGGTGGTGGCAAGCTTTCTCACCAAAGACCTGGAGATCCACTGGGTTGAAGGCGAGCGGTACTTTGCCCGGCTGCTCAATGACTTTGACCTCGCAGCCAACAACGGGGGCTGGCAATGGGCCGCCTCTACGGGCTGCGATGCCCAGCCTTACTTTCGCATCTTTAACCCGATTAGCCAGAGCGAAAAATTTGACCCCAAGGGCGAATTTATCGCCCGATATATACCCGAGTTAGCAGCGCTTCCTGCCCGATATCGACATGCCCCGTGGATGGCCCCACCCTTGGTGCTTCAGGATGCTGGTGTACGCATTGGTGAGACCTATCCGGCACCGATCGTGGACCATGACGCGGCCCGCAAACGAACCCTGGCCCGGTTCTCTGTAGTAAAGGCGACGGCTACGCCTTAGATTTCGACCATCTCGAAGTCAGACTTCTGGGCGCCACATTCGGGGCAGGTAAAGGTAATGGGCACATCCTCCCAGGCGGTTCCGGGCGCAATGCCCTCATCAGGAAGGCCTGCCGCTTCGTCGTAGATCCAACCGCAGATTAAACACATGTAAGTCTTCATCAGTCTGGGGCCCTAAAATGCCATGGAAACCGGCATTCTAAACTTTCAAGGAGATAAGCCACCATGACCCAGCCATCGATCGCCACCAGCGAAGCACTCTTTGCCCAGGCGCAGAAGACTATTCCCGGAGGTGTGAACTCACCGGTGCGGGCTTTTCGGTCGGTCGGTGGTACGCCACGATTCTTTACTAAGGCGCAGGGGCCCTACCTCTGGGACGCCGATGGCAACCGCTATGTAGACACCATCTGCTCCTGGGGTCCGGCAATTGTTGGCCATGCCCATCCCGAGGTGATCGACGCCGTGCAGCAGGCGGCCGAAGGTGGGCTCTCGTTTGGGGCGCCTACCCGAGGCGAGGTCGAGCTCGCCGAATGGGTGCGAGACCATCTGCCATCCATGGAAATGATGCGTCTTACCTCCAGCGGTACCGAGGCCACCATGTCGGCCATTCGTGTGGCCCGTGGCTATACGGGTCGTAACAAGATTGTGAAGTTTGAGGGCTGCTACCACGGCCACGTGGATAGCCTATTGGTGAAAGCAGGTTCTGGGCTTCTGACCTTTGGAAACCCCACCTCAGCAGGAGTTCCTGAGTCCTTTGCCGCAGAAACATTGGTCTTGGATTACAACGACATCGACGGCGTAAAGGCCTGCTTTGCTGCCCATGGCAGAGACATTGCTGCAGTGATTGTTGAGCCGATCGCAGGCAATATGAACCTGGTGCGACCGGTTCCTGGCTTTTTGGAAACCCTGCGCTCGGAATGCACGCAGGCGGGTGCGGTGCTGATCTTCGATGAGGTGATGACCGGATTTCGGGTGGGCGCCCAGGGGGTACAAGGTCTTACGGGGATTCAACCGGACATGACAACGCTGGGCAAGGTAATCGGCGGCGGCATGCCCTTAGGCGCCTTTGGCGGAAGAAAGGAGATCATGCAGATGGTGGCGCCCTTAGGGCCGGTCTATCAGGCAGGTACCCTCTCGGGCAATCCCGTGGCTGTGGCCGCAGGCCTTGCAACGCTGAAAATTGTCTCGCAGCCTAAGTTTTTTGAGACCCTCACGCAGATTACCCAGGACTGCATGCAGGGGCTAGTAAAAGCCGCACGCGCTGCCGGTATTGAAAACTTTTCTGCCGACAGCGTCGGGGGCATGTTTGGTATCTACTTCAGCAAGAGCCTGCCCAAGACCCTTGACGATGTCACCGCAAGCGATCGCGAAATGTTCAACCGGTTCTTTCATGCCATGCTGGACCGGGGGGTGTATCTTGCGCCTTCGGCCTATGAGGCAGGGTTTCTGTCGATCCAGCATCAGGGAGAACCTCTGGAGATGCTGCTCGAGGCGGCCGAGGCCTCGTTTCAGAAGATTCTCGCCCACTAGGGTGGCAGGGCCGCGCCTATGGCCGGTCGGTTCGCACCCTCTCCCACCGGGCCTTTACACCTGGGGTCCTTAGTAACGGCCCTGGCGAGCTACCTGGATGCCAAGGCCCATGGGCTTGCCTGGTGGCTGCGCATGGAAGACCTCGACCCGCCCCGCGAGCCACCGCAGGCCGCCGCCCAAATTCTTGCGCAGCTCTTAGACCATGGCCTTATCTGGGACCCCTGGCCGATGGCAAAAGGGGGGCGTGCCGATGGGGTGCTTTATCAGAGCGATCGGGCAGCAGGCATAGTGGGGCGTCAGCAGGCGGGTGAAATCGCGACGACGGCGTATGCCGGCCGCTCAGCCGGCCCGACCCAGCCAGCCTATGCCCAGGCACTTGATCGACTGATCGATAAAGGCATGGCCTTTCGCTGCCGGTGCAGCCGCAGCCAGATCAGCCAGCAGGCAGCCTTACTCGGGCTTGCAGCCAACGCGGATGGTGAGTTCCTCTACCCCGGCACATGCCGCCCACCCGCGCCGCCGGTGAGCGCACACGAACGGCATGCCTGGCGGTTCTATGCGCCGTCTCGACAAAATCATTCAGCAGATAACTTCCTGCTGCGCCGGGCAGACCGTCTCTGGGCCTACCATCTGGCGGTTGTGGTTGATGATGCATTTCAGGGCATAACGCGCATCGTGCGGGGGTCAGACCTTACAACGGCACTACCCCGACACCGGGCCTTGCAAGACGCCCTGGGGCTAGATAGGCCTGTGGTACTGCATGTGCCGGTAATGGTGAACCCCCTGGGTCAGAAGCTCTCCAAACAAAGCCTTGCGCCAGCCCTGGAGGGATCGCTACAGGCTGTGCGAAGGCAAAAGAGGGCGGCCTGGCAGCACCTGGAAAGCCATATGCCTGCGCTCTGGTTAGAGCAGGTAAGGCCCCATGCCCAGGCGTTCCTGCGTTGACGTTCGTGACAACGGGTACAGCCTCGCGGCCGACCGAAGTTACTGCCGACCGAGCTTACTTGGGCTTTCCCCCCAGCAGCACCGGAACCACTCCCGGCTTACGCAGCGCTGAGAACAGACTACCCACCCCTGCCCGAGGCGCCGCAATCTTTGCCTGGCCAGGGGCCGCTGAAGACGCCGCCGAAGCGGATGCGCCTGGGGCTACAGGCGGCTCTTGATAGGGCTGCGAAAAAAGCGGGTCGGAGGGTGGTGCAGGCGCACGCACGGCAGGGCGACTGAGCCGCGAGGGCCTTTTATCGGTGCTACTGCGGTCAGACCCAGTGCGGTCGTCGCGGCGGCCACGAGGCGCGAAAGCCTCGGGCTCTGGCAGATCGATATGCAGGGTCTCTCGACCAAGCTTTTTCCCCACAAGCGCCTCAACATCGCTTACCAGGCGCTCATCGAGACTGGTCATGAGCGATATGGCCTGGCCGGAGGCGCCCGCGCGACCGGTACGGCCTATACGGTGGATGTAGTCTTCGGGCGCGTAAGGGATGTCGTAGTTAATTACCGCGGGCAGTTCGGCAATATCGAGCCCGCGTGCCGCCACATCGGTAGCCACCAGCACTTCGACCTCCCCCTGTTTGAAGTTTTCTAGCGTAGCCAGGCGCTCATTCTGGCTTTTATCGCCATGAATGGCATCGGCGGCGATGCCCTCGCGAATGAGTTCACGGGCCAGCCGGCTTGCGCCGATCTTGGTATTGGTAAAGACAATGACCTGCTTGAGGCCCTGCTGCTTGATGATCTGCACAACCGCCTGGCGTTTGCGCTCTGCGCGGTCAACCTTATAGACCTTTTGGGTCACGTTTTCGGCGGTAGCGTTGCGCCTGGCCACCTCGACCGTAACGGGGTTGTCCTTCAAAAAGGTCTTGGCAAGCTTGCGAATCTCCGGAGAAAAGGTGGCCGAAAAAAGCAGGCTCTGTCGCGATTCGGGCAAGAGGTTCACGATCCGCTGCAGGTCTGGCAGAAAGCCCATGTCGAGCATGCGGTCTGCCTCATCGAGCACCAGCAAAGAGACCTGAGACAGGTTTACTGTTTTCTGCTGCACATGATCGAGAAGTCGACCGGGCGTGGCAATGAGAATCTCAACCCCGGTTCGTAGGGCCGCCGTCTGTGGCGCCATATCCATGCCCCCGAAGACCACGGCGCTGCGCAGCTGGGTGTAGCGGGCATACTGAGAAACGTTTTGGAAGATCTGGTCGGCGAGTTCGCGTGTGGGGGCAAGCATCAGTGCACGCACAGGGTGACGCGCCGGCGACGCACTGGAACTGGCTTGCGGAATCAGGCGGTGCAGAATGGGCAGGGTGAAGGCCGCCGTCTTACCGGTGCCAGTCTGGGCAGCGCCCATGACATCGTGGCCCGCAAGCACGTGAGGAATAGCCTGCTCTTGAATGGGGGTTGGCGTGGTGTAGCCCGCCTCGACAATGGCCCGCAGCAGATCCGCATGCAGGCCGAGATCATTAAATTGCATTCAGGCATTATCCACGATTATGCATCCCACGCTGCGCGCGAGCTTTCCTGCTGTTTTTGTCTTGATCTGGAGCACCGGCTTTATTGTCGCCCGATTCGGCATGCCCTATGCAGAGCCCATGACCTTTCTCTCGATTCGGTTCCTGGGGGTGATGGCACTGCTGCTACCCATGGTCTGGCTCATGAAGGCGCCCTGGCCCGACCGCAGCCTGGTGTGGAAGATCGCGATTGCCGGGGTGTTGCTGCAGGCGGGCTATCTTGGTGGCGTCTGGGCCGCCGTGAAAGACGGCATGACTGCCGGGCTTGCCGCGCTCATCGTAGGGCTTCAGCCAGTCATGACCGCCTGTCTGGCAGGCCTGGTGCAGGAACGGCTGTATCTCAGACAATGGCTGGGCCTGCTGCTGGGACTGCTTGGCGTGGCCCTGGTGGTCTGGGCCAAGGTGGATCTGGTAGGGCTCACCCCGCTAAGCATTGGCCTTGCCGTGCTTGCCCTATTAAGCATCACGGCGGGTACCTTGTACCAAAAGCGGGCCTGCCCCGACTTCGACCTACGTACCGGTAGCCTCATTCAATTCGCCGCCTCGGCGGCAGTAACTCTGCCCTTTGCCTTTCTCTTCGAGACCCGGGAAGTTAACTGGCATCCTGAGTTGATCGGGGCCCTGGTCTGGTCTGTGCTGGCAATATCGATCGGTGCAATCTCTTTGTTATTTGTGCTCATTCGAGAAGGCGCTGCCACCCAGGTTACCGGGCTGCTTTACCTTACACCTCCGACCACCGCCGTAATGGCCTGGGCCCTATTCGATGAGCCCATTACGGTGGGAACTGTTCTGGGCATGGCCGCCACCGCCATTGGCGTCTGGATGGTAATGCGCGGAGGACCAGCAGCTAAAACGCCCAGGCCCGAAGCCCAATAGCCACTGCCAGTAAGGCCACAGTGGCCCATCCAAGGCGTTCCACCCAACGAAAAAGCCAGGACTCCATGGCCGGCCCGCCCCACCGCATGAGCAGAGCCACCAAGTAAAAGCGGCCGCCGCGCCCGAGCAGCGATGCGAGTACAAAAGGCACGAGTGGCAGGCCCGCGACGCCTGCGGCAATGGTGAATACCTTGTAAGGAATAGGCGAGAATCCGGCGACAAGTACTGCCCAGAAACCCCACTGCAGAAACCAGGACTGGGCGGTTTCATAGGGGCCCCAGTAGCGACTCGCAGCAAGCCAGCCGGCAATCCAGTCAAAGGCCATTGCCCCAATGGCGTAGCCCAATAACCCACCCAGTACCGAGGTAACCGTGGTGATCGTCGCAAACCAGACCGCCTTATCGGGTCGCGCAAGGCTCATCGGCGCGAGCATGACGTCAGGCGGTATTGGAAAGAACGACGACTCCATAAAACTCAGGCCTCCCAGAAACCACGGGGCCCTCGGGTGCCGAGACCATGCCATGACGCGTTGATACAGCCAGGAGAAGATCGGGAGACGCATGGCCCGCATCTTACAATCCCGGTATGCCTGCGCATGACCCCGAACCCGGCCCTACCCCATTTAGCTCTCCGAGGGCGGCCTTTCGCGAAGGGGTGCGGGTGGCCCTTGGCCCACCCGCCGTAGTGCTCTTTGCCGGGATGGTTGGGTTTGGTGCCCTAAGCCAGAGTGTCGGCATGTCCTTTTGGTCAAGCATTGCCTCTAGCGCGCTTATTTATGCGCTGCCCGGCCAGATCGTGATGGCCGAAATGTTCGCAGTAGGGGCCTCGGGTCTTCTGGTAAGCCTTGCGTCGGCTCTAACGGCGGCCCGTTTCCTGCCCATGATGCTTACCGTTATTCCGCAGATTCCGGCGGAACACCGCACGGGTAGACTTTTTCTGATGGCGCATCTGGTGGCCATGACCTCCTGGGCCATCGCGGTGCGGTCCTTCCCGCGGCTAGCGCCGCAAGACCGGCAGCCTTACTTCTTTGGCTTTGGCCTAGTCTGTTGGGCGGTCTGTACCCCCGGGACGGCGCTTGGTTATCTGATGGCCGGGCATGTGCCTGGCCCACTCACACTCGCCCTAGTCTTTCTGAACCCTTTGTTTTTTCTCTTGAGCTTCACAGAAGTTCGGCCCACCGGATTTCGGCTCGCGATCATCGCGGGGGCGATCTTGGGGCCATTGAGCTACCTCGTATCGCCCTCTTACAGCCTCATTGCCTCAGGCCTTATCGGCGGCAGCCTTGCCTATGCCGTGCAGCGGCTTCAGCAACGCGCTGCTAGACAAAGCCTGTCATGACAGAGTTCTGGCTGGTACTTGCCGCAGCCCTAGGCACCTATGCCTGGCGCGCCTTAGGCGTCATGTTCTCTGGGCGCGTGCACACCGACTCGGAGTTCTTTCAATGGATCTCTTGTGTCACCTATGCCATGGTGGCGGGGCTTGTCTTTCGTATCGTGGTGCTGCCGGTGGGGCTGCTTGCCCAGATACCCCTGTGGGCCCGGCTGCTCTGTCTGGCCCTCGCCCTCACCATCATGGTCTGGCCTTTTCGCGCATTTCGCGGGCTCTTTCCCGCATTGATGGCGGGCGCAGGGCTTATGGCGTTAATGGGTCTGTACTACCTATAGCTCTTTTGTACGCCTAAGAAAAAACCGTGAGGTGTCGCTTTACCCGTTTAGGTC
Source organism: Burkholderiaceae bacterium (assembly GCA_049426285.1). GTDB lineage: Bacteria > Pseudomonadota > Gammaproteobacteria > Burkholderiales > Burkholderiaceae_A > Hahnella. The sequence goes on along the minus strand of JBMSYB010000006.1, from coordinate 31,062 downwards.
ATTCCTTAGACTCAAGGGACTGGGCGGGTATTGAAGCGGCAGGGACGTTATAGACCGTGCGATGCGGGAAGGGAATCTCAATCGACTCTTCGTCAAATGCATGTTTTAGCCGGCGTAGGAATTCCCGCCGAACGCCCCACTGTTCTAGGGCTATGGTCTTGATGCGGCAACGAATTACGACTGCGGAGTCTGCCCACTGGTCTACGCCTGCAATATCAAGGTCATCGAGAATCTTAGGGCCATATAAGGTGTCCTCGCGCAGAGAGGCAGCGCATCGGCGCATCACCGAGTAGACCCTGTCGACATCCTCTTTGTAGGCTACCCCAACGTCCATGACGGCATAGGCAAACAAACGACTGCGGTTGGTAACGGTGACAATCGTACCGTTCGGAACGAAATGCACAGCGCCCTCGTAGTCGCGCAGACGCACATAGCGAAGGGTGAGTTCCTCTACCAGCCCAGACTTTTCGGAGATCTCGACAACGTCGCCTACGCGAATCTGGTTTTCGATAAGCATGACAAAACCAGTGAAATAGTCTTTGACAAGGCTTTGGGCACCAAAGCCAACTGCCAGACCAACCACCCCCGCCGTCGCCAGAATGGGGGCAATCGATATGCCCACCTCGGCTAGCACCAGCATGATCGTGACCACCGAGATTACAACGGTGGCGATATAGCGGAAGACCCGCTGCAAAGTCTCTAGCCGGCGTCGCTCCTCTGGCCCATCAGCCCTCTCGATTAGCCGTTGGTGGAAAAGGGCAATAACTCTGCGCAAGACATAACTGCCCGCCCAGGCCAGGGTGAGAATCGCCAGCACATTGACAAAAGAGACGAGCGCCAGAGCCCAGGGCGCGAAGGCACCGAGATCCAGGTCACGAACGAGTTGCGTCACAAAGTCTTTTAGCATGCCCTTCAGTGTAAGGGCAAAGACCTACTAGAAGGCCGTATGCACCATCTCCTGACGCAGCCGATAAGCGCGCGAGTCAACAATCTCGACGTCATCCCAGCTAAGAGACTGGCCCTGCGGCACCGGACGCCGCAGTTTTATGCCATGGGCCAGACCCAGAGGCAGGCCATTGATCTCGCGAGAGGTCTGGGCAGGCAGGAGCCTGCCCCAAACAGTGTAGCCGCCCTCACCATCAAGAATTTCACCGACACGCAGGTCACGCTTGGCTGTGGCCACCACATCGGCCACCCATCCCAGAGCCACGCCCGTAGCCTCACCACGAAGCGCCACGCTGGCCACCGACTGACCGACCTCAAGCCCAATAAGGTGCCAACGCTTATACAAGGTGAAGTAACGCCCCGAGGGGTCGGTATGGGCGTTGTACTCCTCGAAACAGTTTTTGATGTAGTCGGTTTCGGCCTCCACCGTGACCCAGACGCCCATGCGAATGTCGTAAGGGATGGTGCGGCCGTCTTTTTCAAGAGAGGAAATAACCTCGACCATGCCCTTGCGCTCAAGCACCCCGCCTTCGCTGATCGGCCGGGTAACAAACGGGATGTCTTCCACACTGGCGGGCGGGTAGAGCAGCCCGTTGCTCGGTACCCCAAGGCCAGTGGCATTGGCCACGGCAGTGGATTCGATTGAGGGCTTAGAGCCATCAAGAAAGCTATTGAACATCTTGGGGTTGAGCCCCCCACGGGCGGCCTGCTCTGGCGTGAGGCCGTAATACCCCCAGACCGTCTCGGGCGTGGACTGGGCAAAGTGGGGCAGCCATTTATGGCCTCGGCCCGCCGCCACCACCGGAAAGCCACAGGTGCGGGCCCAGTCGACAAGGTCGCAGATGAGTGCCGGTTGGTCACCGAAGGCCAAGGAGTAGAGACAAGCTTTTTGCTCAGCACGGCGGGCCAGTAATGGGCCGCAGAAGGCGTCGGCCTCGACGGTGACATTGACCACATGCTTACCGTGATCAAAGGCCGCAAGAATATGATCGACGGCAGCAATGGGATGTCCGGTGGACTCCACAATGACATCGATCGCAGGATGGCCTACCAGGGCCTCCCAGTCTTCTGAAATATAGGTGCTGCCGTTTTTCAGGGCCTCATCAAAAGAACGGGCTTGTGTCTGGCCCTCAGGCCATCCCACGCGGGCAAGGTTCTTGCGGGCCCCTTCCACAGAAAGATCGGCAATGCCCACCACATGGACACCTGGCGTGCGGGGTACCTGGGCAAGGTACATTGAGCCAAACTTACCCGCCCCGATAAGCCCCACCCGAATCGGTCGCCCCTCGGCCTGCCGCTTACGCAACTGAACATGCAGACTCATGCGGCAATCCGATCCATAGAGGTCTGTAACGCCGAGCCAGGCATACCCTTGCCCCAAGGGAGGTCAACCGGGTAGTCCTTCGTTAGGCAGTCATCTGGCAGACAGTCAATCGGCGTGAAGTCACGGTGGGCGATGTACTCCGGGCGTTTGTGCCGCTGAATATGGTTGCTCACGGCGCACAGACTGAGATAGACACTCACCCGATTCCACGGCGACAAATTACTGGTAGAGGCATGCACCAGGCAGCTATGAAAAAGAATCATGGAGCCAGCGGGACCCTGGGGGCTGACAATGCCGCCGTTACGCCCGCCCGCCCGTTCGACCAGCTGCGAGATAAGCGCATGGTCGATGGTCCATAGGGGATAGCTTGTAGTGGTGAGGTCGTGCCCGGCCTCAAGAACCCCCTTCTTGTGGCTTCCGGGAATAAACATCAGAGGCCCGTTGAATTCATTCACCTCATCAAGAAAGATCGCCACATTCATGGCCCGGGGCTCGGGCATGAGGTCGTCGTTCAGCCAAGTACCGTAGTCTTGGTGCCATTGCCAGACATCGCCCTCAAAGGCCATCTTGCCGTTGATCTTAAACTGGTGCATGTAGAGCTTCTCGTTAAATAGCTGCTCCACAGGCTTAATCATGCGCGGATGGCGTGCCAGTCGGGCAAACGGAGCGCTGTACATATGGGCAGCAAAGTTGGTGCGCACCGCATCGCTGCCTTTTTCCCGAACGTTGTAGGCTTCGCGCCGACTATAAAGTTCGGGTACTGCACTGTTCAGTGTCTTTACCTCTTGCGGGCTAAAGAGCCCTGGGAAGAATAGATAGCCTTCTCGGTCAAAGGCCTCAAGCTGCGCGGCGGTAAGTTGCATGGGTCTCCTCCTGGGGTATTTTTGGCTGTCTAAGAATCATAAAGGCAATTGCGAGCTGTCTTGGCAATCGAGGCGGCATCTACCCCGAAATAACGCCGCAATGCGGCACGGGTGTCGCTACGACCAAACCCATCGGTACCTAGGCTAGTGAAACGACGATCAGCAGCAACATACTGGCGTATCTGATCGGGCACCGCCCGCACATAGTCGGTGGACGCAACCACAGGGCCCTGGCTCTGGCCTAGCAGCGACCGGAGATAGACAGGATCACGGGCCAGGCTGGTCCAACTCGTGACGCTGTAGACAAACACGCGTAGGCCCTGCTGGGCAAGCAGCTCTGCGGCCTGAAGCGACTGAACCAGAATAGCCCCCGAGGCCAAGAGAGTAACGGGGGCGCCCGATTCTGGCCCAAGGCAGTCCAGCAGGTAGCCTCCGCGCACAACCCCCTCGTGGTGTTCGGGCAAAAGGCTGCGCTGGGCATAGTTTTCGTTGGTCACGGTGATGTAATAAAAGGCGTCGTGATGGTCTTGCAGCATGGCGCGCATGCCATGGTCCACAATGACGGCGAGTTCGCCTGCAAACGCGGGGTCGTAGGCCTTGCAGTTTGGCACTGTTGCGGCCCAGAGCAGGCTTGTGCCGTCTTGATGCTGCAGGCCTTCGCCCGCCAGGGTCGTGCGGCCAGAGGTGGCGCCAAAGAGAAACCCACGCGGGCTCTGGTCGGCGGCCGCCCAAATGAGATCCCCCACCCGCTGAAACCCAAACATCGAGTAGAAGATATACATGGGCAACATGGAGAACCCATGGCTGCTATAGCTGGTCGCCGCAGCAATCCAGCTGGCAATGGCGCCAGCTTCGCTGATGCCTTCTTCAAGAATCTGGCCATCAAGCGCCTCACGGTAGCTAAGCACGGACCCAATATCTTCAGGCGCATAGCGCTGGCCTTGGCTGGAGTAGATGCCCACCTGCTTAAACAGGTTTGCCATGCCAAAGGTGCGGGCCTCGTCGGCCACAATCGGTGCGATTCGGGGCCCAAGAGTTGTCGACTTTAACCACTGGCCGAGCAGACGCACCAGCGCCATGGTGGTGCTCATTTCTTTGCCATTGGCCTGCAAGGCAAAGTCGCCTAGACCGGTGAGCGCAGGAACAGTTACGGTGTCTGCATCGGTATACCGTGCAGGCAGCGGCCCGCCCAGGGTCGCCCGACGGGACTTGAGGTAGCGCACCTCTGGGCTGTCATCGCCAGGATGCAAGAAAGCCAGTTCCACCGCCTGCTGGTCTGTTAACGGAAGATGAAACCGATCGCGAAAGGCAATGAGTTCATTATCCTCGAGCTTCTTGTGACTATGGGTGGTCATACGGCCCTGGCCTGCGCTGCCCATGCCATAGCCCTTTTTGGAGTGGGCAAGAATCACCGTAGGCTGCCCCCGATGGGCCACCGCGGCGGCATAGGCCGCATAGATTTTTACAAGGTCATGCCCCCCGCGCTTAAGCCGGTCGATCTGGGCATCGGTCATGTCGGCAACCAGCGCGGCCAGCTCTGGGCTCTGCCCGAAAAAGTTCTCGCGATTAAACGCCCCGTCTTTGGCCGCGAAGGTCTGCATCTGGCCGTCGACCGTCTGGGCAAAGGCTCGCAGCAGAGCGCCGGAGTGGTCACGGGCAAAAAGCGGATCCCAGTCGCTACCCCAGATTACCTTGATGACATGCCAGCCCGCGCCCGAAAACAGTTGCTCTAGCTCATCGATGATGCGGCCGTTGCCGCGTACCGGACCGTCGAGCCGCTGCAGATTGCAGTTGACAACCCAGGTGAGGTTATCGAGCCCCTCTCGGGCCGCCAGGGTGAGCGCACTCATGCTCTCAGGCTCATCCATCTCACCATCGCCAAAGACGCCCCAGACCCGACGCGCCGTGCAGTCCAGGAGACCCCGGTGGGTCAGGTAGCGCATGAAGCGCGCCTGATAAATAGACTGAATAGGGCCCAGCCCCATCGACCCTGTCGGAAACTGCCAGAAGTCAGGCATCAGGTAGGGGTGCGGGTAGCTCGAAAGCCCCCGGGCCCCGGCCTCCTCACCTGCCAGTTCGCGCCGATAGTGGTCGAGATCAGTGGCTGACAGCCGCCCCTCTAAGAAGGCGCGCGCGTAGATTCCCGGGGCACTGTGCGGCTGCATAAACACGAGATCGCCGCCGCGCCCAACGCCGTTGGGAGCCAAAGCCGATGCGGCCCCACGCCAGAAGTGATGAAAACCCACTTCAAACAGGTCTGCCGCACTGGCATAGCTCGCGATATGGCCCCCGAGCTCGCCGGCACGGCGGTTAGCCCGCACCACCATGGCTAGGGCGTTCCACCGGATAACGGCCGCGATCCTTTCTTCCAGTGCCAGATCCCCCGGATACGAAGGCTGCCTGTCGAGGCCAATGGTGTTGCAGTACCCGGATACGGTTTTGGGCCGCACGGTGAGGCCCTTAACCACTGCCTGGGCGCAGAGCGCACGCAGCAGTTGTTCGGCGCGGCCGGGGCCCGACTGCTGCCAGACAGCCGAAAAAGACTCCAGCCATTCGGCTGTCTCTTGCGGGTCCGGGTCCGGGTCCCGGTCCGTTGACGGGATACTAGGCGCCAGTGACCGGCTTGCAGAGATGTCTATGAGGGCCGGAGAATGCCGCGTAAAGTCTATTGGGTCATTTTTCATACCGATGACAATAGACTGAAGTTTAGAGAATTTGATGCTTAATAAATAACTAAACAGATATTTTTAAGTATAAAATTCTGCATACATGTCTCTGCACAGCATAAGTATCGACAAGACAGACCTTCGTATTCTTGCTGAGCTTCAGCAAGATGGGGGCCTGTCAAATGTAGAACTCGCCCGCCGGGTACACCTCAGCCCGTCGCCCTGCCTCGCGCGGGTCAAGGCGCTGCAGGCCTCAGGGGTCATTGAGCGTACGGTGATGCTTGCAAATCCGTTGGCGCTCGGGCTGCCTCTCAATGTATTTATCTCGATTAGCCTAAAAACCCAGAGCAAGCATGCCCTGGCGGAGTTCGAGTCGCGTATTCAGGAGCACGAAGAGGTCATGGAGTGCTACCTGATGACGGGCGATTCAGACTATCTGATTCGTGTGGTGGTGCCCGACATCGCGGCACTCGAGCGATTCATCCTCGAGCAATTAACCCCGATTGCGGGTATCGAGAAGATACGCTCTAGCTTTGCACTCAAGCAGGTCCGGTATAAAACTGCCCTTCCCTTGCCCAGAGCGGCGCAGACTGCCACAACCCCCTCATCCCATGGGCCGCTCGGCCAGGGCCTCTCCTCCCGTCGAAAGTAGTTGCTATGCCGCCTCGCCCCGCCCTACGCGTCTGTGTTTTTTGCGGTTCTCGCCTTGGTCATCATCACCAATGGGCAAGTATCGCTGCGGACGTTGGCCAGGCTATTGCCAGCCGAGGCTGGGGGTTGGTCTACGGCGCTGGCAGGTGGGGGCTCATGGGAACCGTTGCGCAGGCGGCCATCGAAGAAGGGGGCTACGTTCTCGGAGTGATTCCGGAATACCTGACCAAGATCGAGCCTGTTCTACCCGGGATCCATGAGCTCTACATCGTACAGACCATGATCGAGCGCAAGATCAAGATGATGGAAGAGGCCCAGGCATTTCTCGTTCTACCTGGCGGAATAGGCACCCTAGAGGAGTTCTTTGAGGTCTGGACCGGGCTGCAGACAGGGGGGCACAATAAACCTATCGTTCTTGCCAATCTTGAAGGCTATTACGACACCCTTTTAGGTTTTGTGAAAGAAGCCTGCGCCCACGGGTTTCTGACGCAGGGACACCTTGACAAGCTCAGTGTGGCCAGCAGCCTCGAGCAGGTCTTTGCCATGCTCGATCACAGCCTTTCTCTGACCCAAAGCTAGTGTCTTTGCACCAAAACGCTCGCCAGGACAACAAGCCCCAGTCCGATAAGCACCGGGGCCCCGATAGGCTCGCCCAGAAACAGCGCTCCCCATACCACCCCGAAGGCCGGTATCAGAAAGGTAACGCTACTGACGCGAACGGGCCCCAGCTGCTTTAGCAGCCAGAAGAAGAGCAGATAGGCAAGCGCCGAACTCACCAGGCCAAGCGCCAGTACCGCGGTCCAGCCCACCGCCGTGGGCGAAGCCTGTTGTAGGTCGGTAGCAATAAAGGGCAGGATGCAGAGGCTGGCAAAGCCCAGCGTCGTGCGGGCAGACCGAACGGCCGTAATTCCAGAAAGCCATAGCCGGGTGAGCTGGCCTGCGACTGCGTAACAGAGTGTGGCAGCGGCGCAGGCGAGTGCTGCGAACAGGGTCTGTGCGTCTACCGGTACGGGCCCAAGACGTACCATCTGGGAGATCCCAAGGGCAGCAAGACCCACCGCTGCAAACAGAGTCCACCGCAGCGGCTGACCCAGAAAAGCGGCAGCAATAAGCCCGCCCCAGAGTGGCACAAGGGCGTTCAGAATTGCCAGGTACCCGGCTGGCAAGGTCAGGGCAGCGAACCCATAAAGGGCAAAAGGCAGGGCGCTGTTCGTGAGCCCCACCAAGGCCATCTTCCACCAGGCAATCGGTAGACGCGTCTTCGGGAAAGACTCGGCCGCGGTAAATGGGCCGAAACGCCGCAGGGCAGCCATGCCGGAGAAGACAGTCAGGGCCAGCCAGGCAATCCCAACGCGAAGCTCCGCCGAGAGAATAGGCCCAAAATCCGGTACCGCCAGCCGAAGAAATAGAAATGAGGCACCCCAGACCGCAGCCAGGGTAACAAAGGCAAGAGCCACCGTCATCGGGTCAGCCGCAGCAGAAACTGCATCGCCTACAGTGACCGAAAAGCAAGAGACTAGTTTGCCGGGGGAGTTGGGAGACGGCCCAGGTTGGCCGCCTGCCGCAGCATGGTGCGGGTATACCGACCATGGTTCTTTTCTTCTTCAGTCCGCTTTAGAGACACAGACCTACCAAAGACCTTGGCATCAATCTGGTCGGGTGCGGGCAGAACAATAAAAATCGGCATCTCCTGAAACCGCACTACACCGCCTTCAGAGACAACGAACTCGCGCACGGAATCGTTGGCCTCTCGTACCCAGACCCATCCTCGCGTGCGAAAAACGAGCTCCAGCTCGGGGCTGCCCTCGGGCTCATTAGCCACAGGAGTGGCTACGGAGGGTGGCTCGACGGAGGGTACAGCAGCCGCCTTGAGAGAGGCGTCTTGTGTCTGTCCTGTTGGACCAGCCAAGACCACTGGAGCGGGCGCATTCGCCGGGGCAGAACCGGGCCCAACCGGTGAGGAAGCGATTTGCGAGGATGTCCCACTTCCGCCAGAAGCCGCGGAAGAAGGAGGGGAGGCAGCGGGCTTTTCAGTGGCCTCAGACTTCTCGAATCTTTCGGGCGCGACTGATACCGAGGGGATTGCCTTCGGCTCTTCCTCCTGCTGCGAGACCAGCCAGAAGACCAATACGAGGGCAACCAGAAAGACAAATAAAAGCGTGGGGAACGAAGATTTCTGCGGAGTCCCTTGCACAGGGTCTTTGGGACTAACCTCAGAGGGCTGAGCCGAAACCGGTGCCGTTGATTCCTGACCTGCACTGCCGGTTTGCAAGGCTGCCACTGCCGCAGTCTCGGCGGCTGGTTCCGGCGGCATAAAGGTATCGCCCAGGGCTAGCTGCTCCTGCCCCCCTGCAGTTTGCGCCCCTAGGCCAGGCTCAGGTGACGCTTCGGAAGCAGCGGTTGCGCCCTCCTCTGGCGCTGACTGGGGTAGGGAGCCAAGGGTCGCGTCAGAAGTCGCCTCAGGGGTCGCGTCAGGAGTCTCGCCGGAAGCCAACTCCGGGGGTGTTGGTTCTATGGGGGCTACGGGGGTCCGCAGCGTAGCGACCATGTCCTGAGCTTCCTGGGCAGAGAATCCCAAGGCCAAGGCATACCGTGTAAAGAGATCACAGAAAAACGAGTCTGAGTAGAAAAGCCGGGTCTGCCCCTCTTCAATCGCCAAGAGGTGTCTGTGGGTGGTACGTAGGTCAGTCTCAAGAGCCCGCGGGTTGATGTCTTGCGCGAGGCGTTGCTCGCGCAGACGTCGTCCCATGGCGCGAAGCTGTGGTTCCAGAAGCGAGGTCAGATTCATTTACGGGTATTCTAGCCGGACAACCCGTAGACACTAAACGCGAAAGCGGTCTCGGGGGCTAGAACGGGTAATGAGGGAGGAGAACGCATGGACTGCACAATTCGCTGGCTTGGTGGCCAGACCATGAGCTTTGTTGCAGAGACAGGGTCGGGTCATAGTTTCGTGATGGATGGCGCCCCAGAAGGGGGCGGCCGCAACCTTGGCCCGCGACCCATGGAGGTGGTGCTCTCAGGAGCCGCCGCCTGCACGGCCTACGACGTTGTCTTAATTCTGCGTAAGAGCGGCCTGGATATTCGCGGCTGCGATGTAGAGACCCATGCGGAACGCGCCGAAACCGACCCGAAGGTCTTCACGACAATTACATTTTTATTTAAAGTATATGGAAGAAATCTGCGGCCAAATCTGGTGGAACGGGCCATCGACCTATCGCAGAAAAAATACTGTTCCGCAACAAAAATGCTGGGGATGACCGCGGAGATACACCACGAATTCGCCCTCATTGAAGACGGCCCCTCGGAGACAGAATCTATCGACGAACCAACGCTGAAATAAAAAATGCGGCTCTCGCCGCACTTTTTATTTCCGGTAAGCCAGTGGCTTATTTCAAGACCAAGTCAGCGCGACGGTTTTCCGCAAAGGCCGCCTCAGACTTACCAGGATTGCGGGGGCGCTCCTCTCCGTAGCTGATGGTCTCGATGCTGGCAGGGCTGGCACCGTTGGCCTGCAGAGCCATGCTCACAGCCTCCGCACGCCGTTGACCAAGGGCAAGGTTGTACTCCACCGTACCACGCTCATCGGCATTGCCTTCGATGACCATGCGCGAATTTTTAACCACCGCCAGGTAATTGCCGAAGGCAGACACAGTGTTTTGGAAGTCGGGCTTGATAGTGAACTGATCAAAATCAAAATAAACCGAGGGTTCGACCCCAATAATGCGAGACCGCGCCAGTTCGACCGCCTGAGACACAGGGGAGGGAGCCGGCGTTGCCGCGGCGGCGCGCGGCGGAGCAACGGGCGCGGGCGCGGGCGCGGGGGCAGCGGCAGGCGCGGGAGCAGGGGCCACGGCCTGTTGGGGTTTAGAGGCACATCCCGCAAGAACGGCCAGTGAAGCTGCAACAGCGATCCATTTCATCTTAGGGTTCTCCTTAGAAACTAGGTGAAAAAACGCAACTATAGCGTGTTTATCACCCCACGGGCCTGTGCCCACGCGCAGAATTGACAACTTTTGGGCAAGAAAACCCTCCGAAGGTTCAGTGCGATTCGGTGCGGTTCAGTGCGAAGGTGGGGTTTTTAACGCCCAACGCCAGAGCTGGTCCGGCGCAAAAGGAAGGACCAGCATGATGTGCTCAACCACAGCAAGCACCAAAATAGTACCTACCAGACTTGCCGCGGCCACCTCATAGGGGCTCTGCGCTGCAAGAGCATGGCTCCAGACCAGCATCGCCACCAGTGACGCCAGCACTACGCTAAAAGGGAATAGCAGGTTAATTGATCGCTTTGAAAAATAGGTGAGCAGATAGCGCAGAGGCACGGGCAGAAAAGCCTCGTAGAAGTTCTTCACACCCAGAAAGAGATTCAGTTTGGCGGATATTCGCATGACCCAAAGTACAGCAAAGGTCTGGGCGGCAACCTGATTGGGCGCATCCCAGGTGGGCACTATTACCGCCAGACCAAGCAGAACGATCGCCAGCTCGTGGTGCGCAATGGTGAGAAACGCATGCCAGGCGCGCCGCAGCCCCTGTACCTGCGGACAGGGGCTGCGGTTAGGCCCAGTCACCAGGCCAAGCAGGAAGGTGAGTTCCTGCCACGACCAGACCAAGAGGGCGGATACAAATGCCAGATAGGCGGCCAGGGGCGTGGTGATCTCTTTGGTCAAGACCACCCCCGAGAGCCCGACCACCAGAGCGAACGAGGCGGCTAGCAGTCCCCGGCCCTGTACCCCGTGCAACGGGCGTGTTGATCGCTCACGGTCAACGAGCCGCAGGATTAGCCCTGTAGACAGCCACCATAGGCAGACCACAAAGACAAAGGGCAGCCAGAGATGCAGGGGACTGACCACAGCGAGCGCGAAAAAAAGCCTCTACCAGCTCGGGGCAAGCCGCGCCTGCTCCGGCAATGGCTGGCGATGCACCGGCTGAAAATAAAGACGCCCAAAAACCCAGGCCGCCTGAAGCGCAAGCCCGCCACGGCGCAGCAGGCCGCCTAAGCCACCGGCCTGTTTGGCTCGGTCTACTGATTCTTGAATGCGACGCAGGGCCTGTAATCCCTTTAGAAATTCCGGCGTGTCGTAGCGCAGCGTTACGGGGAAGACCTGTTTGCAGATCTCACTGGTAATGTGAAACACCCGCTGGTCGTAGTCGCTAGGGTTAAGGCCTAATGCCTTGTGCATCTCCGGTCGGCTGTGGTCCCGCACAAACATGGTGGCAAAGACAGCGAGCTGAAAGAACCGAATCCAGTAGAGGTTCAGTCCACGAAGCAGGTCTGGGTTGGCCCGCATGATCAGGGCGAAGGCCTCACCATGGCGAAACTCGTCGTTACACCACTTTTCAAACCAGAGAAAGATCGGGTGAAAACGCAACTCGGGATGCTTCTCGATCTGCCGATAAATAGCGATATAACGGGCATAGCCGATCTTCTCGGAAAGATACGTGGCGTAGTAAATGTATTTCGGCTTGAAATAGGTCACCTTCTTGGCCTTGGTCAGAAAGCCAAGGTCGACCCCAATACCAAAGTCTTTGAGCCATTGATTAATAAAGCCGGCATGTCGAGACTCATCGCGTGCCATGTAGCCAAAGAGCCGCTTCATATCGGGGTTCTTGACCCGCTTTTTTATCTCTGCATACAAGACGCAGCCGGAAAACTCAGAGGTGCAGGAGCTAATCAAAAACTCGCGAAACTCCTGATAGAGGCCCTCGGGGAGCTTTGAGCAGTCACTTCGCATGTCGGGGGGGCGCTGAAAGTGCTCGTCGTTATTATCGGCCTCAAACTCTGCCATGAGCTTCTCCCACTCGTCGCGAATCGGATCAACATTGACCCGATCGATGGCCGCGAAATCGGTGGTGTAGAAGCGCGGCGTGAGGAGAGTGTCTTGCAGAGCGAGAGCAGTTGCCTCATTGGGCACCCGGTCTGCGGCTTTGCCATATCCGGCCTCGGCTGCCATGGCCACCGAACGAGCGGTATCGAGGGTATCTTGGGACGGGGGATTCATAGGCTGCTCCTTATTTGTGTTCTGTCTGCATCATCAGTCCTGGCCCTGCGGTCGCGTTTGACGCACCTCAAGAAGAGGCTGAAATACGGCGACGTTTGAGGGGCCAAACGTGGTGAGATCAACCTCACGCTGGGTCCATGGGTCTTTAAGTCGTAGGGACCCATCTGACAGCCGAACCAGTACGAAAGGGGTCTGTGGGCTGCCGCCGTCGCGCAGTCGGGCCTGGGCAAGGCTGCGTAATACACCACGCGCAAAGCCCGCCTCCCCTTCAATAGAAGGCAATCGCTCACCCGTAGCCGCATCGGTGACCGCAATATTTCCATCGCGGCTATCGGCAAAAATGAGGGCGCGCATCGCAAGAGTCTCGATCACAGGTCCCGGCAGGTTCTGCTGCTTCTGCCATTGCGAGAAGGCGGCTAGAAGCAGGCTCCCAAACACCAGTACGGCAAGGCCAATTAAGGGCCAGCCTTCCACCTGTGGCCGCGAGACGAGTCGGTCTGACATGTTAGGCAGCCTCAAGATCCGAGAAGGGGCGGCGCGGTCTGGCAGCAGTGGGTTCATGCGCCTGCCGTACGGGCAGTTCCGCCTGTGCCTTTGTCCATGCCTGCCGCAGCAGTTCGGCTACACCGGTAACAGCAGGCAAGCAGCGCAGCATAGGCTCGGGATGGGCAAAGCGCCACGGCCGCGCATGCGGCCAGAGATGGAAGTAGGCAATCTTGTCTTCGGGTCTGAGTGCCAGGGCAATCTCTCCGGCGCCCTTCGAACCCATATGCCGCACATCGGCCGACCGTAGTCGTGATAGAGGAATATTGAATGTAAGCGACAGGACTATTCCCACACGCATGACCAGACGCCGATCGGTAATGGTGTAGACCGTGGTTTTTGCGACCAGCCAGGCCAGGGCCCAGAAAAGCCCTAGGGCAAGAACAAACAAAGGGGCAAGCCAAGTAGCGGCAGCAAACGCCTCGGCCCAGGAGCCTGTGAGGCTGAACTGATGGGCACCGCGTAGCGCCAGAATGAGGCCAAAGTACACCGCGAGCGCCCGGGCATGAAAAACCGCGTAAAAGACAAGGCCGGTATGCGGACTGCCCTGCCAGAGAATATGCTCCTGCGCAGGCAGGCGCTCAGGAAGCCCGTACTCAGGCTCGAACTCATGTTCGTGACCGTTACTCTGCGCCTTCATATCAACGGCTCACGACGAGACGGCGTGGCAAACAGAGTTCCAGCGCCAAAGTAGGCCATGATTTTTTCTTCTTCGAGCAGCGTGACCTTCTCAGTATGAGCCGTTGCGGGAACCCCTTCGAACTGGCCTGCCAGAATCGATTCGACAGTGACGCGATTGCCCTTAATGCGGTCACGGCGCACGCGGCAGAAGTTCATGGGCAGCAGCGCCGTGCGACCTCCCTGAGTCTTCACCTCTAGAAACCGGATCATGTGCTCGGAGCGATCCACCCAGACATCGGTTACTGTGCCTGCGGCCTGATTATCAGCACCCAAGACCGTGAGGCCCCGGGGATCTAGGTCTTGCTTGGCTAGGCCAAAATGCGCATCGGTACGCAAGGGTACGATCTTGTCATGGCCTTCCCAGGTCTTGTCGGTGACATCCATGCGGCGGGTATAGGCGCCCGGGCCAATGCCAATACCGCCGGCATGCATTGGGTCTCCGATGGGCTCCAGGGGCATGCCGGGAAACGGGCCAATGGCCTTTCCCGGAGGCATGGGGTCCTCGAAGTCGCGCTCGTGGGGTGCCACGAAGTCGCCATGAAACTTGGTCTTATAAACCTTTGGTGAGGGCATTGGCAGAAAGCCCACTTCACGCCGTACCGAGCCATCAGACCGGTCATGCTCAATGGGAAATCCCTCGCGTTTGCTCTCTAGCGTGAGGTAGACAACCAGCCAGAAAAAGAAGATCCAGAACATGTAGAGCACCACCTGCGCTACATCGATGTACTGCGTAATTGCACCTGTTCCCATGGTCACTCTCCTTAGCGATGACAAGGGCTAGCCGGGGAATTCGGCCAGACCAAATTTCTTCGATGCTGCGGCCTGGGCTCTGGAGATTCGTACCAGAGGCCCCACGGCCACAAGCGTTGCAAACAACAAGACAAGCTCCACCTGATAGACAAGGCTATAACCGACCCCGGGGGAGCTCAGCACCTCGCCGAGTCGACCGGAGGTTGCCAAGGCGCTGAAGAAGTCGCGCAGGGCGCCTCCCAGAAAAATAGCGATACCAGCCGCAGTGGCCTGCACGGCGCCCCAGGCGCCCAGAGCCAGGCCCGTGAAGCCCTCGGCATCTAGACCCATGGCGGCCGTAAGTGTTGCCACAGAAAAGAGTCCGGCACCGAAGCCAATAAGAAAGGTTCCCAGGCGAAAGGTATTGGCCGAAGCGAGCGGCTCGGCAAAGATCACCAGAGCAAATGCAACGAGGCCAACCACAACCCCCAAGGCAGATAAGCGATGCGGGTTGATTCCTTTGCTTAGCAGGCGCGCTGAAATAGCAAAGGCCAACAAGGCACCTACTGCCATGATGGCAGTCAGTAGACTCGTGGCCGAAACGCTCAGGCCCAGAATCTCGCCGCCGTAGGGCTCAAGAATAATGTCCTGCATGCTAAAGGCGGCCGTTCCCAGAAAAAGAGCCATAAGAAACCGCAGATGACCCGGCTGGCCTAGGAACCGCTGCCATGTCTCGGCAAAACTCGGCCTTGGCAGGTGCGGTGCGGTCTTGGCAGGCATGCGTGCTTCCTGCTTCCACAGGGCAATGACATTGAGCACCACAGCCACGAATGCGGAACCCTGTACGACCTGGATCAGCCTGAACTTGCTGAAGTCCGCCAGAAGCAGGCTAAAGGCAATACCCGAGACCACCATGCCCACCAGGAGCATGGTGTACATCATGGCCACCACCCGAGGACGGTTTTCTTCTGAAGCAATGTCGGTAGCCAGTGCCAGCCCTGTGGTCTGTACCGTCTGTATGCCCGCCCCCACCAGCAGAAATGCCAAGGCCGCGCTTACAGGGCCGATCGCGCTATGCCAATGGGTGTCGCCTGACAACAAGATCAGCGCAAAGGGCATGATGGCCAGCCCACCAAACTGCAGAATCGTTCCCATCCAAATATAGGGCACCCTGCGCCATCCCAGCACCGACTTATGGGTATCGGATCGAAAGCCCACCAGGGCCCGAAAAGGCGCAATTAGCAGGGGCAGCGCCACCATGGCTGAGACCAGCCAGGCCGCAACACCAAGTTCGACGATCAGCACGCGATTTAACGTGCCCACCATGAGCGCCATGGCCATACCCACCGACACCTGAAACAAAGAAAGGCGCAGCAGACGCGACATCGGCAGATCCGGTGTTACCAGGTCGGCAAATGGCAGAAACCGAGGATCAATCTGCGCCCAGCGCCGTGGGTTAACAAACGCAAGACTGCGCAGTGCCTGCAGCCCTGTTAGCGATTTCGCGGAGGAAGACTCGCTGCTCACTGCACGGCTCCAGGCGGATGCCCTTTCGCGGCATCGCAGTCTATGCTGGCTGCCCGGTGCTCTCCGGTGGGCGCCAGAAGCTCGACCGCCTCTGAGGTGTAGAACCCACGCGAGACCCTCTGGCGACGCCCGATTGTCCATCCGGCCAAGGCCTCCGAGTCACGCAGCAGACGACAGAGTCGGTCAAACCGCACCGGCACGATCGCGGGCGACCGGTCTGCGCGCGGAAACCATTTTCCAACCATCATCATGGTCTGCAACAAGAGGTTACTCGGCGCGAAGGTAAACACCATGCTGTAACGCACTCGCGGCGCAAGCGCCGACAAGGCAGAGGCCGCCTGCTCGGGCGCATAGTGGATCAGCGAGTCCATTGCAACCAGATGGTCGAAGCTGCCTAAGCCAGGGTCGAGCATATCGCCAGACCGAAAGGCCACGCTGCCGGGGCCGAGGTCTGCGGGCAGCCGCTGGCTGGCAAGACCCACCAGGGTGGGAGAAAGGTCGATTGCCGTGACACGGGCGCCAAGCCGGGCGGCATCAAAGGACAAAAGCCCTGTGCCACAGCCGGCATCCAAAAGGGTTCGGCCAATAAGCCGCTGGCCGTAGGCGGGACTGCGGGCGATGTCTGCAGTGGCAGGTTCGGTACCCAGCCAAGAGACGATCATGGCCCGCATAGCCTCGCGCCCGGCCCGCACGGTGGCACGAATGCCGCTGACCGGCGCATCGGAGGTAAGACGCGCCCAAGCCTGGGCTGCGGTGCGGTCAAAGTAATGCTCGATCTGGCCGCGCCGCTCTGCATAGCGCGGGTCAACGGCTCGGGCCGAAGGCGGGCTAGTCAGAGAGGGGCTCATCAGTCAAACCCTAGAAGGTCGAAGATCTCGCGGTCCTTGAGTGATTCCGGCGCAAGAGGGTCCGTACCAGCCCAGAGGCTTGCTGCAAGCCGCAGGTACTCTTCCTGCACGGCCCGCAGCTCGGGGGAGTCTTCCATCTCAAAGAGGGTCGACTTCTTAAGACGACTGCGACGAATGACATCGAGGTCTGGAAAATGTGCGAGGCGATTGAGCCCAACCCGCGCGGCAAACTTATCGATTTGATCAGTCTCTCGGCTGCGATTGGCGATCACGCCACCCAGACGCACCTTGTAGTTCTTTGCCTTCGCACCAATGGCCTGCACGATGCGGTTCATGGCGAAAATCGAGTCAAAGTCGTTGGCCGCCACAATGAGGGCGCGCTCGGCATGCTGCAAGGGTGCGGCAAATCCTCCGCAGACCACATCGCCAAGCACATCAAAGATCACTACATCGGTCTCATCGAGCAGGTGGTGTTCCTTCAGAAGCTTTACGGTCTGCCCCACCACATAGCCGCCGCAGCCGGTGCCCGCGGGCGGGCCTCCGGCCTCTACGCACATCACCCCGTTGTAGCCCTCGTAGACAAAGTCTTCGATGCGCAGTTCTTCGGAATGAAAATCCACGGACTCGAGCACATCGATGACCGTGGGCATGAGCTTTTTGGTGAGCGTGAAGGTAGAGTCGTGCTTCGGGTCGCAGCCGATCTGCAAGACACGCTTACCGAGCTTGGAGAATGCGGCGGAAAGGTTCGACGAGGTAGTGCTCTTGCCGATACCTCCCTTGCCGTAGACCGCAAAAACCTTGGCATTGCCAATCTTCATATTCGGGTCAAGCTGCACCTGCAGGCTGCCCTCGCCGTCAGGGGGCGGCTGACGCCGAATCTCTGCAAACGGCACCGATACGGTGTTCATGAGGCTGCTCCTTGGTAGACACCTTCAATACGATCTTCGAGTTCTTCTCCTGCCCGACGCAGTGCTTCCAGCGTCTTGTCATCGGGCTTCCAGTAGTTGCGCTCTGAGGCCTCAAGAAGCCTGCCGGCGAGCTTGGCCGAGGCCTTGGGGTTTAGCCGAGCGATGCGGTCGCGCATGGCGTCGTCAAGCACAAAGGTCTGTGTGAGCTGGGCATAGACCCAGGGCTGCACCTGGCCGGTGGTGGCAGACCAGCCCATGGTATTGGTAAGGTGGGCCTCGATCTGGCGCACACCCTCGTAGCCGTGATCTAACATGCCCTCATACCACTTGGGGTTGAGCATACGGGTGCGCGTCTCTAGTGCCACCTGTTCAGACAGCGTGCGCACCACACCGCTGCCAGAGGTCTGGTCGCCGATATACACAGGCGTATCAAAACTGGTGGGAGGCTGCGACGGCGCAGCCGCCGCCTTGGCCCGCCGCACCGCACGGCTGACACCGCCCAAGGTATCGAAGTAGTTATCGACAGTGGTTACCCCCACCTCGATGGAGTCGAGGTTCTGGTAGGCAAGGCTGACGTCCTTCAGCACCGACTGCAGCAGCGCAGGCTTTTGCAGTGGCTGACCGGCACGACCATAGGCAAAGCCTTTGCGGCGGGTATAGGCCTCGGCCAGTTCGTCCTCGTCTTCCCAGCAGCCCTGGTCGACGAGGTGATTCACATTGGCACCATAGGCGCCATCGCAGTTACCAAAGACCCGCAGTGCCGCCGTTTCAAGGTCGCAGCCCTGGTCTTTCTGGTAGGCCAGGCTGTGCTTACGAATAAAGTTCTGGTCTTCGGGCTCATCGGCACTGGCCGCGAGAAATGCGGCTTCTGCCAGCATCTTGATCTGCAAGGGCAGCAGGTCTCTAAAGATGCCCGAGAGGGTCACCATGACATCAATCCGGGGTCTGCCTAATTCAGCAAGAGAAATAAGCTCGGCACCCGCAAGCCTGCCGAAGCTATCAAACCGGGGACGCGCGCCCATGAGGCCCAGCACCTGGGCGATGGGGCCGCCTTCGGTCTTCAGGTTGTCGGTTCCCCACAAGACCATGGCAATCGACTCGGGCATGCCGTGGCCCTGCTCCTGGTGCCGTGCAAGAAGGCGCTCGGCCTGCTTAAGGCCATCGACCACGGCAAACCGGCTCGGCATTCGGAAAGGGTCAAACCCGTGCAGGTTGCGACCGGTAGGCAGAATCTCCGGCGTATGCAGCACATCACCACCTGGGGCAGGACGAATGAACTGGCCATTGAGCCCTTTGAGAATCGCGCGAATCTCTGCATCGGTCTGGGTCTCGCGGTTGACCCGATCGAGCATGACAAGTAAGGCGTCAATGGCATCGTCGTGGGTGCCTTGCGCGCGCATCGCGGCGCGTGCCTTGGTAAGCCCATCAGAAACTGGCTGATCGATCAGTAGGTCGATAGCCTTGTGGAGTCCGGCAATCTCCTGCATAGGCGCATGGGCCTGCGCCATAGCCAGAAGCAGCTCTTTTCGTGCATCCGACGTCATGGGTCTTCCAACCACATGCAGGCCCTGGGGAATAAGCGTCTGTTCACACTCCAGTAGCCTTCGCTGCAGGGCATAGACCTCGGCATCGATGGCCGCGAGGTCTGTCTCCACGGTGGCATTTTTGCTGTCTCTGCTGCCACCGCTGGTATTTCCGCCCTCGCTGCCAACACGACCCTCATTATCGCCACCAGCCCCGCGACCACCATCGCTACCGGTAGCAGCAGCAAGAGCAACTGCAAGCGTTACCACGCCCGCGCAGCTGTCGTGAAGCGCGAGCGCCCTTGCCTGCTCGGCGATCACGGCGATCAGGCCCGCCCTCTCGGAATCAAGCTGCAGAGAATCGTTAACAGACTGCGGCGGCAGACCGCGCCAGCGGTCGATCGACTGCTTGAGTTCCTGCAGCCCCGCATAAAGCCCCGCCTGACCAACCGGGGGCGTCATATGGCTAATTAAGGTGGCAGCCGCGCGGCGTTTAGCAATCGTTCCCTCAGAAGGATTATTGGAGGCATAGAGATTGAAATTGGCCAGTGGGCCAATGAGCCGCTCGGGCCAGCACGAGCCTGAGTTTCCGGCCTGCTTGCCTGGCATGAATTCCAAGGCCCCATGGGTACCGAAGTGCAGCACGGCGTCGGCCTTGAAGTCTTCACGCAGGTAGCGGTAGAAGGCCGAGAAGGCATGGGTGGGCGCATGGCCTTGCTCAAAGAGCAGGCGCATGGGATCACCCTCATAGCCAAACGATGGCTGCACACACAGGGCCACGTTGCCGAGGTCAAGGCCAAGTACAAAGATCTGTCTGCCATCGGTAAGCTGCCGGCCAGGCGCCGGGCCCCAGACCTTTTCAATGTCCGCGAGCCAGGGCTCGCGGGCGATATGGTCTTGTGTTGGTATTCGGGCCATGACATTGGCATCGGCCCCATGCTGTTCGGCATTGCCGGTGAGCACTGCCTCGCGAAGCGCATTGGCATCATCAGGCAGGTTGTCCACCCGATAGCCCTCAGCCTTCAAGGCAAGCAGGGTGTTGTGCACGGATTCGAAAACAGACAAAAACGCCGCCGTACCCACGCTGCCGCCATTAGGCGGAAAGTTAAAGATGACCACAGCCACCTTACGGTCCTGGGTGCGCTTGCGGCGCATAGCCACAAGCCCAGCTACCCGTGCAGCAAGTTGCTCTGCGCGCTCAGCGCAGGACACCATGTCCTGACCTGCGGTGTCAGAGTCAAAGGTACAGTGCCGATGGCATCCCTGACAGGCCACACCCGCGGTACCCGGTCGTCCGCCAAAGACCATGGGGCTGATCGCCCCATCGAGCTCAGGAATGGCCACCATAATCGTCGACTCGACTGGCATCAGGCCCCGGGCCGAGCCGCCCCAGTCGGCCAGCGTCTGAAACTCCACAGGATGGGCTGCAAGGTAGGGCACATCGAGCTCGGCCAGAATCTCCTCAGCTGCCTGGGCGTCGTTATAGGCAGGCCCCCCCACCAGAGAAAAACCAGTAAGCGAGACCACCGCATCGACCTGTACCTGTCCGTCTTTGAGAAAGAAGGCCTCGATCGCAGGCCGGGCATCCAGGCCGGTGGCAAATGCGGGAACCACTGAGAGGCCCCGCGCCTCGAGGGCTGCGATCACACCATCGTAATGGCCCGTATTGCCCGCAAGCAGATACGACCGCAGCATGAGCAGTCCCACCCGCCCCTGTCCACCTGCCTTTGGTAGCCGCGCAAGTTGATCGGTAATACGGCCGGGCATCTGCGGGTGATAGACACCCACCTCGGGATACTCCACCGGATCCTGCGCCGCTAAGCGATTCTTAAATACCTCGCGGGGGCCCTGGGCATAGCGATTAATGAGAAACGCCGTAAGGTGGACCATATTGTCTTCGGACCCACCAAGCCAATACTGCAGGCAGAGAAAATAGGCACGCACGTCCTGGGCGGTGCCGGGAATAAACCGAAGAATCTTGGGCAGTCGGCGCAGCATGCGCATCTGGCGCGCCCCATTGCTGCTAGGCGATGCCTTGTTATTGCTGCCCTTTAGCCGCTTGAGCATGGCCATCATGCCGGAAGCGGGCTTGCCCATATCAAACCGGCCAATCTTGGTTAGACGTACCACCTCGGCCGCCGACATGGCGCAGACCATGGCATCGACCGAGTCACGACGGGCCTCAAGCAGATCGATGACGGGCAGAAAATGGTCTTCGAGAAAAAGCATCGAGACAAACAAAATATCGGCCTGGGTAATCGCCTCACGGCAGGCCTT
This sequence comes from Burkholderiaceae bacterium, assembly GCA_049426285.1. Taxonomy (GTDB): domain Bacteria; phylum Pseudomonadota; class Gammaproteobacteria; order Burkholderiales; family Burkholderiaceae_A; genus Hahnella. The sequence continues at coordinate 9,581 of JBMSYB010000006.1, read as the reverse complement.
GAGCGCCTCGGGCCGCGCGGCATATTCGGAAGCCGCATGCATCTCAAGCCGCACGCCGGGCAGGCTCTTTGCGAGCCGCTTGGCCGCGGTGGCCGTGGCAGTGGCCAGATGGGTGTCCATGGTGACCACCACGATGCGCAGACTCGGGCGAACCTTAGCGTCCATAGTGGGCCTTCGCCTCATAGAGGGTGTCTTTGGTGATCAGGCTGAGCCCCTTCTCGGCGGCAAACTTTTCGGTGTTACGGCGCGCCTTGCCACGGACGAAAAATGGGATCTTGCCGAGTTCCTTCTCGGCATCGCTTGCCCATTGCAGCAAAGCCGAGGTGTTTTGCGTCACAGGTGACGACGTCACAGGTGACGCGCCATGGCCTAGGTGGGATGCGGCCGCCCCCTCGTGAAACTCGAAGTCCCCCTTAAACATGCCCAGCAGATGCTCTTCCAGGCCCATCATCAGGGGGTGCACCCAGGTGTCAAAGAGCACATTGGCACCCTCAAAGCCCATCTGCGGGGAGTACCGCGCTGGAAAGTCTTGCACATGCACTGGCGCGGAGATCACCGCGCAGGGCACCCCCAGACGCTTGGCGATATGCCGCTCCATCTGCGTGCCCAAGACGAGATCAGGACTCGCGGCCTCCACGGCCTGCTCGACCTCCAGGTAGTCATCTGAAATAAGAGGCGAGACCCCGTAATCCGCAGCAGCGGCCCGCAGTTCCCGGGCAAATTCGCGGCTATAGCTGCCCAGGCCAACCACGGTGAACCCCAGCTCCTCGGTGGCTACCTTGGCGGCAGCAATGGCATGACTGGCATCGCCAAAAACAAAGACGCGCTTACCCGTAAGGTAGGTGGCATCTACCGAAGCGGCATACCATCCCGCACGACTTCCTGCAGACTGATAGGCGCGCACCAGGGCCTCATCCGGGTCGAGTGCTGCAAGTGTCGCCACCTCCCGTACAAAGGCCTCGGTGGCCTTCAGGCCAATCGGCATGACCGTGGTGTGTGGCTGACCAAAGCTACGCTTTAGATAACTGGCCACCTGCCCCGCGGTCTCAGGATAGAGCACCACATTGAAGGCCGCCTGCGGCAGACGGGCGATGTCTTGCGGGCTTGCCTGCCAGGGGGCGATGACATTGACCTGCACCCCGATTGCGGCAAGCAGGGTTTCAATCTCTTGTAGGTCATCGCGATGACGAAACCCCAGAGCGGTAGGGCCGAGAATATTGGCGATTGCCCTAGGGTTGGCCTGGCCTGCGGGCGTGCTGCTATTACTGTTAGTACCAGCAGGCGTGCTGCCGTCACCAACATTGGCTGTAACACCGGCGGTGGCCTTGGGCACCAGATGCCGCACCAGCTGATAGAAGGTCTCTGAGGCACCCCAGTTTTCTTTTTTCTGATAGGAAGGAAGCTCCAGCGGCACCACGGGAATGGACAGGCCCAGTGCCTCGGCCAGCCCGCCCGGGTCATCTTGAATGAGCTCTGCCGTGCACGATGCGCCTACCATCAGGGCCTGCGGCTGATAGCGTGCCACAGCGTCGCGCGCGGCATTTTTAAAGAGCTCGGCAGTATCTTTGCCAAGGTCGCGCGCCTGAAAGGTGGTGTAGGTGACCGGCGGACGCTCGGTGCGGCGCTCGATCATGGTAAAGAGCAGGTCGGCATAGGTATCGCCCTGCGGTGCATGCAGCACATAGTGAACACCCCGCATGGCAGTGGCCACGCGCATCGCGCCCACGTGCGGCGGGCCCTCATAGGTCCAGAGCGCAAGCTTCATAGGGCCTGCACCGCGCGAATAGCAATGCGCTGTCGCGCGCCCGACTCTGACAGCGGAATGCCGCCAATGCGCTGCTTGCGCACAAACGGCCGGGCAAAGATCTCCGCCAGGTCTGCGGCCTGGTCAAAGCCCTGAATCGGCGTGAACACCAGCTCAATAGACCACTTGGTGTTGAATCCTTCGGCCTCCAGCGGGTTGGCCAGCCCCAGCCCGCAGACCACCAGATCGGGCTTGAGCGCCCGGCAGCGGTCGAGTTGCCGGTCAAGGTCTTGCCCCTCTGAGATCTGCGTATGCGGTGGCAGTTGATCGATTTCCTCCTGCAAGTGGCTTCGGTGCAGATAGGGCGTACCCACCTCGGTGAGCCGCATGCCGAGCTCCTGCGAGAGAAACCGAGCCAGCGGAATCTCCAGTTGCGAGTCGGGAAAGAAGAAGACCGACTTGCCGCAGAGCCGCTCCCGCCATGGCTCCAGGGCCTGTTTTCCCCGCTGCATAGCCGCGGCAATGGCATGAGAGAAGACCTGCTCCGACACGCCAAAGGCCTGAGCTGCGGCCCAACACCACCGACGGGTTCCTTCCACCCCCAAGGGGAAAGGCGCGGCGATACGCTGCGCCCCGCGGGCCTCGAGAGCACGAGCGGTATCTGCCAGAAATGGCTGGGCCAGAATGAAGAAGGTATTGGGTCCCACCGAGGCAAGCGCATCTGCTCTGCGCGGCGGCAGGCAGGCGATTCGGTCTATGCCCATATCGCCCAGAAGGCCCACCAGCTGGTCTTCGACGATGTCCGCAAGGCTTCCCACGATCAGAAGGCTGGACTCGGTCGAGGGTGAGGCCGGCATCTGCGGCACCAAGGCCGCTAGGCAGGCGTCTTCACCCTGGGTAAAGGTGGTCTCAATGCCACTGCCGGAGTAATTGAGAACCCGAACCGCGGGCAGATGCCGGGCGGTAAGACGCTCTGCCGCACGCGAGAGGTCGAGCTTAATCACCTCGGACGGACAGGAACCGACCAGAAACAGCAGGCGAATGTCGGGCCGACGCCTGAGCAGTTGATCAACAACTCGGTCAAGCTCTTCATTGGCATCGGCGAGGCCAGCGAGATCGCGGTCATCAATGATGGCTGTGGCAAAGCGCGGTTCGGCAAAGATCATGACCCCGGCGGCAGACTGAATCAGATGGGCACAGGTGCGAGAGCCCACCACCAGGAAGAAGGCATCTTGAATCTTTCTGTGCAGCCAGATGATTCCAGTAAGCCCGCAAAACACTTCCCGCTGTCCGCGCTCGCGAATGACCTCAGGCAGTGCATCAGCGGCGGCAGTCAGCCCCTCGCCAGCCGCGTTTAGGCCGCAGCCATTGCTGAGGCCGGCGTAACCACCGGCCTCGCGGGTTGTTGCGACTGCTGCCAATGGGGCGTTCATAGACGCTGGCTGCGCGCCATGCGCAGCTTCCAGACAAACTGGCCGGCATTGATAAGGTATGCCCCATAGGCAACAAGCGCCAGCGTTACCTGTGCCTGAAGGCTCAGCCAGGCATCGCCCATCAGCCAGGCAAGAAGGTAGGCCGTGTGCAGGGCAATCACCCCCATGCTCACCACGTCTTCCCAGAAAAAAGAGGGGGCAAATAGGTACTGGCCGAAGACCACCTTCTCCCAGATGGCGCCAGTGACCATGATGAGATAGAGCACCAGGGTCTTGGCCACGACAGACCACAAGGCCCAGTCCCAGTGCGAATTCGTTGACCAGGCATAGCCAATTAGGGCAAGACTAATGAGGAGTACCAGAAACTGAAAAGGCGCCAGAATGCCCTGCACGAGAGTCCAGATGGTTGCGTCACGGCGCCGACGCTCTTCGGGCGTATAGAGTGGACGTACCGCAGCCAACGAAGCCTCTGGGTCTTTGCCCAGGTGCGGCATCTGAGGCGGGAAATCACTGGCCATCAAACGTGACATAGCAAATGTCACTCCTTGTTTACTGGTTTGCGGGTTTTACTGTATGCGGGCCTCTCCGGAATGTCAATTTAAATAGACATCTAAATAAATTGACAATTGGGTATTTGTCCTAGATAGTCTTGGACAAACTCTAGATAAAGTAGACCAATACGGTAGTGACCGTCCTGTCTCGGCCCTGCGGGTCAGTTTCCGGACCCGCCACCCCGGAGAGAAGACCATGACCCATACCAGTTCTGTCATGACCATGCTGACCACGGAGGTCATCCCGCAGCTCGTGCTGCTTGAAGAGGAGACTGCCGAGCTCGGCCTTCCCCCTGCTGCCAATAGCCTGCAGGCGGCAGCCCTAAGGCTCTCCGAGCTGGCGGTGGAAAAAGACCTGGCCCATTGCCGCAGCGGCATTGCCGCCCTGGTCCGCGAAGGATATGCAGTAGACCGGATCCTGCTTGAGGTGGTGCAGCCTGCAGCGCGGCTTCTCGGTCAGCGATGGAACCAAGACAGCTGTAACTTTGCCGACGTGACGCTGGGCATGTGGAATATCCAACAGGTATTTACCGACCTGGCGGTGACGATGCGCCAGTCGGCTTACGGTCGTGCCTTCTCTGGTGAGAAGGTACCCTCTGTGGTCTTCTGCACCCTGCCCGACTGTCATCATCGGCTCGGGGTGCAGATGGTCTGCGCCTTCTTTGCGCGGGCGGGCTGGAATACCCGACTTGTCCATACACGAACAGAGACTGCACTGGTCGGAGAGATTGAGGATTTCGCACCTACCTTAGTGGGGCTCTCCGTCTCATCGGAGGCCGATCTTCTGAAAGCCGCAGGCTTCATTTGCCGCGTGCGCAGACTGCAAGAAAATCAGCCGGGCCGGCCCGTGGCTATCATGCTCGGCGGTCCTGCCATTCACGTCTTTCCGGAACTCGCAAGCCTAACGGGGGCAGATATGCTCGCCGGCGATGCCCCAGAGGCGCTGGCCGCCGCTGAACACTTGATCAAGAGAGATGCGGATCGTGGGCCACGCTGAAGACCGCAAGGCGAGCAACCTCACCAGGCTCGACCCGGCAGAGAGTGCGTCGCTAGTCGCGGCAGCTTCAGACATCACGCTGGTGATTGATGCCCAGGGTGTGATCCGTGAGGCCCTGATCGGAAACCAGGACTGGCTCGCCGCAGACACCCCGGCCTGGGTGGACAAATCCTGGGCCGAGGTGGTTACCAGCGAGAGTAAGCCCAAGGTGCTCGAGATGCTGCAGGAGGCTGCCAAAGGAAACACCACCCTGCGCTGGCGGCACATTAATCAACTGGGTGGGCAGGGCCAGGAGCTTCCAATCCTGTTCTCGCTCATTCGGGTGGGCAAAGAAGGGCAGATGGTGGCGATCGGCCGCGACCTCCGACCGGTTGCCTCTCTGCAGGCGCGTCTCATTGAGGCGCAGCAGCTCATGGAGCGTGACTACCTGAGGCTGCGGGGCATCGAAAGCCAATACCGCATGCTCTTTGACCTCGTGCACGATCCCATCTTGCTCATTGCAGCCCGTTCCCATCAGGTGATTGAGACCAACCGCGCCGGCTGTCAGTATCTGCAGCGTGACCGACAGGCGCTCATCGGCGAGAACATCGCATCCCTGCTGTCAGACAAAGCCGCCACGACATTCCTGAACATCCTTCAGCAAGTGGGCAGCTCGGGGCGCCCGGCCGAGACCAGCCTTCGGTTTCAGAAACACGAGTCCGCAGCGCGGGTATTGGTTACCTACCTCAGGCAGGAGACCGATACGGTGTACATGGTGCGTATCGAGTCAGAAACCCCGCACTCGGGTGAGGATACCGAGCTGCTTGAGGCGATTCGTCAGGTTACCGATGGCGTCGTTCTCACAGACAATAAGGGCATTATTCGATCGGCCAATGCCGCCTTTGTGGAAATGATCCAGATGGCCCATTCGGGCCAGGTCATCGGTGAGCCCCTAAACCGCTGGCTCGGGCGTGCCAACACCGACCTTCTTGTCATGATCAATAGCCTCGCCCAAGGGGGCGCGGTACGTCTGTTTTCTACCCAGCTGATTGGCCATGCCGGGCTTGTGGTTCCGGTGGAGATCTCGGGGATCTCCGTTCCCACTGAGAGAGAGCCCTTCTTGGCCTTCGTGGTGCGCGATGTCGGGCGACGACTGGATAGCCGGCCTGATGCCGGCCTGCGGCCGCGGTCTGGCCAAGACCTGACGGGCCTGGTGGGCCGCATGCCCTTAAAAGAAATCGTGGGCGAAACGGTAGACCTGATTGAGAAGCTCTGTATTGAGGCGGCCTTGAAGATCACCAAGAACAACCGGGCATCGGCCGCCGATATGCTTGGGCTGTCACGGCAGAGTCTTTATGTAAAACTTCGCCGTTATGGCATTGAAGGACCCGACCCCGACGCCGCCGAAGACTGATGTGGTAATGCCCCAGCAGTATCCGGGCAGGCGTGCGCATAGCAGCCAGACCGAGGCGCCACAGCAAGGCCAGCAGGCCGTCATTCTCTTAAGCCGATTTCGGTCAGGCCAGTCGCTCTGGGGGCTGGCTCAGCTGATGATGGCGCCTCTCAGAACAATCACCGTGCCGGGTCTGGTCTTTCAGAAGATCCTGGGAAGCGGCCAGGATGGGGGCTTTGGCCTGCGCCCAGGCCTGAACTACCAGGGCGTATTTTCGGTCTTTGCCTCGCCCGATCAGGCCTCAGCCTACCTGCATGGCGCGCAACAGGTAAAGGCCTATCGCGATCATGCCGATGAGTTCTTTGCTGCCCAGCTCCAGCCGCTCTCGTGCCGCGGCGCATGGTCCGGCTTTCGGTTCGACCCCCCGGCTGAGGCCATAGAGCCGCCTCGGCGAGAAGACGCAGAGCAAGGCGGCCTTGGCCCGCCAGGCCCCGTGGCATCACTCACCCGTGCATCGATTCGACCAGACAAGGCCTTGGCCTTCTGGAGACAGTCCCCCGATGCCGAGTCTGATCTTGCGCATGCCTCTGGCTGCGCATTGGCGGTGGGCCTTGGCGAGGCTCCCGTTCTAAGACAGGCCACTTTCAGTCTCTGGAAAGACCAGGCCGCGATGGATGCCTATGCCCGATCCGGAGCGCATCAGAGGGCCATCAAAGCGGCCTACGGACAGGACTTTTTTTCTGAGTCGATGTTTGTGCGGTTTCAACCGGTAGCGATGTATGGCTGTTGGAAGAACCAGGGTTTCGGACCATTCCCCCCGCAAGAGGGTGCGCTCGCCGCATGACAGAGCGCCGTGTGGTGATTGTCGGGGCGGGCATGGGGGCGCTTGCTGCCGCGGTCGATCTGGCAGGCCAGGGGGTTCGCGTAACCGTCTGCGAAAAGGCCACACGGGTTGGAGGCAAGATTCACCAGCGCACGGTCGATGGGCTTGCCATAGACTCTGGCCCCACGGTAATTACCATGCGCTGGGTCTTTGACGACCTGCTGCGGGCTGCAGGACTGGCACTGGATGACTTTGTATCGCTGCGGCAGTTGCCCATTATTGCCCGCCATTTCTGGCCAGATAAGACCTGCCTTGATCTGCATGCCAGTGTGGAAGACTCCATTGATGCAGTAGGCAGATTTTCTTCCGTTGCAGAGGCCCGCAGGTTCGCTGACTTTTGTGCGGAAAGCCGGCGTCTCTACCATCTGATGGAGAAGGCCTACATTCGCAGTGAACGACCTAGCCTGCGGTCCATGACCCAGGACCTTGGAGCACAGGGGCTTTTGATGCTGGGGGGTCTCGGCCCGTTTGCCAGCCTCTGGAGAAGTCTTGGAAGGCATTTCTCCGACCCCCGTTTGCGCCAGTTGTTCGCCCGTTACGCCACCTACTGCGGAGGGTCTCCATGGCATGCGCCGGCCACCCTGATGCTGATCGCCTATGTAGAGCAGCGTGGCGTCTGGGCTGCCCAGGGTGGCATGCAGGCGCTAGGCGATGGCATCGCTCGGGCAGCAGAGAAGCTTGGGGCTGTGATACGCCTTGGCGCTGGGGTTTCTGAGATTCTTACGCAGTCCGGTTCCGCCCGTGGCGTGCGGCTGGAAAACGGCGAGGAGGTCTTAGCCGATGCCGTGATCTTCAACGGCGAGGCAGCCGCATTGCATGCCGGCCTGCTCGGGCAGGCTGCCCGTGCCGCCGTTCCAGACAGAAACGGCATTCATCCCCGGTCTCTGTCTGCGCTCACCTTTGCGATTGCCGGCCAGTTGCAGGGCCCAGCCCTGAGCTTTCACAACTTATTTTTCCAGAATAGCTACGAGTCTGAGTTCACCGACATATTCGAGCAGGGACAGCTTCCCCAACGCCCCACCCTGTATCTCTGCGCGCAGGACCGGGCTGGCCCAGGCACCGGCCTCACAGACGATCAGGCAAGGCCTGCAAAGGGCGCGCAGGAGCGCCTCTTCTGCCTGATTAATGCGCCTGCCCGAGGCGATGGCCCCCCCTTTACCGAACAGGAGATCCTGTCATGCCAGACCAAGGCCTTTGCCCTTATGACCCAGGCTGGACTGCAGCTGCAATACGCCCCGCACCAGATTCAGACCACAACGCCGCATCAGTTCGAGCAGATGTTTCCGGCCTCCGGGGGGGCGCTCTATGGCATGGCCCCTCACGGATGGATGTCTTCTTTTCGCAGGCCCGCGGCCAGGACACCAGTAGAGGGCCTGTTTCTGGCGGGGGGCAGCGCCCATCCGGGAGCGGGAGTGCCCATGGCGGCCCTTTCCGGACGCCTGGCGGCCGCAACCCTGATGGCACACCTCGATTCGACCAACCGGTCGCGCCGGGTGGTTATCTCTGGTGGTATGTCGATGGCCTAAGCGACTGCGGACAGCATGGCATCACCCTGATTGCCTTTGTGGGCAGCGTCTTTTCGTCGTACTACCACTGGGCCCGCGGTCGCACGGGCAAGGCCGATCCAGAGAACCATGTCTGCATCAACCTGGCCTTGTACACGCCGGGGAAGAAGCGCTGGACCATGACCGAGCGCGGGCGGCGACAGATGCGCCGAGATGCCCAGCAGTTTCAAGTGGGCCCGAGCAGCCTGCAGTGGACGGGCGATACCCTGGTCATTGACATTGATGAGCGATCGGTGCCACTGCCTTTTGCGGTCAAGGGCCAGATGCGGCTCCATGCTGATCGGTTCTTCAACTACCAGGTACCGATCGATGCGGCCGGGCGACACCGCTGGGGGCCACTGGCGCCCTCCGCACGCATTGCGGTGGACTTTCCGGTGCCAGGCGTGCGATGGTCCGGGCATGCCTATCTCGATTCCAACGAGGGTGATGAGCCGATCGAAACGCCGTTTCACGAGTGGGACTGGTCTCGGGCGCTGCTCAAGGATGGCAGCACTGCGGTTACCTACGATGTGCGCGATCGGCTCGTACCGGGGGAATCCGATGATGCGGGCTATGGCTATTGTGATAGCTCACGGTTGATCACGGCCCGGTTTCTGCGTGATGGGTCCGTAGAACCTTTTGACCTGGGGCCGCGGCAGCCCCTGCGTAAGGGGCTATGGGGCGTGGGACGATCCATCCGATCTGACCCGCATGCCCCGCCCGCGCGCCTAGCCCAGACCTTGGAAGACACGCCGTTTTACATGCGATCGGTGGTAGAGCAGCGGCTCTTAGGCGAAGAGGTGCAGGCCATGCACGAGACGCTCTTTCTGCCCCGCGTGCGGTCGCCCATCGTTCGGCTGATGCTGCCCTGGCGCATGCCGCGCATTAGTTTCTAGAACGGCAGCATTACGGTGGAATTACGGTGACAGTTTACTTAATTCCCTACGGCATTACGGTGACAGTTTACTGATATGTATTGACGCGTCAACTGGTTTTGTTTACATCATTTTTCACTTTCTTGGTAAGACATCAGTACACAGCGTTTAGGTAGCGAAAC
>JBMSYB010000005.1:0-70906 GCA_049426285.1 Burkholderiaceae bacterium | reverse complement strand
GGTGACAGTTTACTTAATTCCCGCAGGGAATTAAGTAAACTGTCACCGTAATTCCTCTTACCTGTAACCCTACGCGCCGCCGCTTGGGCGACCTTCGCCCGCCTGCTGAAGGATGAAATCACGAATGCGCTGGGCGTCGCGCGCGCGGTGTTGTTTGCCCTGGGCATCGAGCATCACCATGATTACTGGCCGCGATTCAAAGTCGGCCTGCATCACGAGGCAGCGGCCGGCATCTCGAATGAATCCGGTCTTCGACACGCCGAGATCCCAGCCTTCGCGTCGGGCGAGCGCATTGGAATTCATAAACTGCACGGGACGGCCGCGCACCCGCACCATGAGGTCACGGGAAGTGGAGTACTCGCGGATCTCCGGCACAAGATAAGACTCTTCCACAAGCCTTATCAGGTCGCGCGGGCTTGCCACATTGCCACTATTTAACCCCGTAGGCTCGGTGAACCGGGCGTGGGTCATTCCTATCTTCAGCGCCTTGATGTTCATCGCGGCTACGAAGGCATCCATACCGCCTGGATAGGTACGCGCTAGGGCATGGGCGGCGCGGTTCTCACTGGACATAAGCGACAAGTGCATGAGTTCGCCCCGCGTAAACTTCGCTCCTACTGGGAGCCGCGAGACAGGATTCTTCTCGAGGTCGGCATCCTCTTTGGTGATCATGATTAAGTCTTCGAGTGCTAGACCCGCATCGAGTACCACAAGAGCAGTCATGAGCTTGGTGATTGAGGCAATTGGGAGAACTGCATCGGGATTTTTTTCGATCAACACTTCGCCCGAGATCTGGTCGATGACCATGACTGCACTCGAATTGAGGGCTACGTCGGATAGCGCCGACCGCAGCCCAAGCCGGGTTCCGGCAGACATCAGATTGGCAGGGTCTCGCACTACCTTCTTCTGACCCGTAGTGGGCTTCTTGGCGACGGCACTCGGTTTTTTGGCAGGTTTACGCACTACCGGCTGAGAAGATTTTGGCGCGGGCTGAGCCTGACGGCTTGGGGTGCCCTTGGCGGCAGTGGTTCCTTTACCGGAGGGATTAGCGCCTGTTGCAGTGGACTGGGCGAGGGCCACGGGAACCAGAATATTCGGCGCGTCGATAGCCTGAAGAACAGACCAGAATGCCAAACCCATCAGAAAATGCCGCATGCAGCCCCCTTTCTCTGCGGGGAGTGTAACAAACCGGTACCCACTGTCAAACCAGAAAAAATTTTAAATTCCAAGGCTTAGACATTATTCTCAAGAACGGTTCTAGATGCTCGCGCAACTACGCAGGGGAGCTGCCCGGCCTGAATCCAAAGACCGGGCTAACGAGAGGCCTGGCTCTCCTGCACGAGCGCCCCGCCCAGGTCGATGACGCCGCGGCGAAGCTCTGCATAGGCCTTTGCCAAAACCGCCTCACCCTCTTGAGAATCGGCAAGAGCGCCCACGGCTTTAACCCCCAGTTCCAGAAAACGTTGGGCCTGGGGGGTGCCGGGCACGGGCGCCGAAGGCAGGCTATAGATCTTTAGTGCGGGGTAGTTACGGGTAAGCTCTTCAAGTAAGGGCGTGACCGAGGCCTCAAACAGGCCTTTCACTGTCATCGACTGGTCGCGTTCGGCCACCTTGCGGAAAAACGCCGCGTACTGCGTGTCGAGGACCGATTCCATCATCGGCCAGGCCATTACGGGAAAGCCAGGCAGGAAGAAGTGCCTTCCAATAGAGAAGCCCGGTATCCGGTTATAGGGGTTGGGCACCACCTGCGCCCCTTGCGGAAACTCGCCCATGCGAAGGCGCTCAGGCGTAAGCGGCTGCTGGGTTTCTTGGCAGCGCAGCGTTATCTGGCGTTCGGCCTCAGGATGCAGCACGAGTGGCAGGCCGAGTGCCTCGGCGACCGCCTGACGGGTGTGGTCATCGGGTGTGGCACCGATTCCGCCGCAGCTAAAGACCAGGTCTTCTGTCGCGAGAGAGTCGCGCATCGCGCGCACGCAGCGGCTGCGGTCGTCCCCAAGATACTGCACCCACGAAAGCGCAAGCCCACGGGCAGCGAGAATCTCTCGGGCCTTGGAGAAATGCCGATCTTCTCGCTTACCGGACAAGATCTCATCGCCGATGATAAAAAGACCAATGGTGATGTCAGAAGTACCTGGGTGAGGATTAATGACATCCTGAATGACATTCGACTGAGACCTGGTTTCCACTCTAAATTTCCTTGTTCTGTATCTAACCGCAATGCCTGCCAATCGCGAGCTACTGTCGCGAGATTGTCTCCCAAGTCTTTTCCAGGCGCTTGACTGACACGGGCATCGGGGTCTTGAGCTCTTGGGCGAACTGCACTACCCGGCATTCCTCGAGTAACCATCGAAACTCGGTCATGGCCTCTGACCATGGGCCGGGGTTGGCCTTGGCCCAGCGCCAAAAAGGCTGCTCGACACGTTGCAGTTCTTGCCAGCGGGCATGGTCTCTGGCAGGGTCGGCACGATGCTTATCGAGCCGCAGCGCCATGGCCTTGAGATACCGTGGCAGATGACGGGCACGCGCATCGGGGGTCCGCACCACAAAGTCAGGCGGCAGTAGTCGCGCGATCTGCTCTTCGATGTCTTTGTGAACCGCCTGGGCGGGCCGGGCTGCGGCAAGCTTGCGGGCAATCACCTGGTGCTCTGCAAAGACCGCCTTTAGCCAACGCTGCGTCTCCTGGGCGAGCAACAAAAACCGGCTGCGTCCTTCGGCTAGCCGTTGCTCAAAGTCTTTGTCCGTTTCGGGCCAGGGTTCGCCAAGAAAGGCGCGCCGCAGGGCCAGCTGGCGCACCTGTTCGCAGAGCTGCTCGGCGCTCCCGTGGCTACGCCCACCCCAGGCGGCCCAGGCAAGCGTGAGCGAGGCGTCCTTGACCAGGTCACGCGCCATGGCCTTGATTTGCTCTTTGACACGCTCGGCAAAACGCTCTGCCAGCCGGTGCGAGGCGGCTGTCTCTTCGACCTGGGGATCGACCACGCCCAGCTGGGCGCGCAGCGCGGCCAGGTCGCGGCCTTGGGCCAGCTGACGGCCATGCTCGTCGATCACCCGAATGAAGGCAGAGAGATGCGCGGGCAGGGCATCGCGTTTGAACTCATCTGCCGTGAGCGCGATGCCCTTTTCTTGCACGATGTCTTCAATCAGGGCCTTCACCAAAGGCTTGTTCCCTGCCTGGGCCTGCCAGCGCGCGCAAAAGTCCGCTGCATACTCGGCTATGGGCAGCAGGTGACGCCGATGCCTTTGCGGCAGGCTCTTGATAATTGCCATGACCTTGTCTTTGCGCATGCCTGGTACTAGCCAGTCGAGTCGTTGGGCATCGAGCCGCCCGAGGTCACTGTCGCGCACCGTAATGATCAGGCCATCATCAGCCGCACCGGGGTCAAAGTGATAGTCGAGCGCGCACTGCAGGTCGGCCTGCTGATACTGACGCGGAAACTGGTCTGTGGTAATGCCCGCGGCCTCATGCCGCATCAGGTCTTCTTTGCGCAGGCATAAAAGCTGTGGGTCTTGGGCACCGGCCTTACGCAGCCAGGCAGTCAGACTGTCGAGGTCGACAACGTCTTGGGGAATATGCTGATCGTAGAAGGCCTCGATCAGCGACTCATCCACAAGGAGGTCTAGCCGCCGGGCCTTTTGTTCGAGCTTTTCAACCTCGTGAATCAGCCGCTGGTTGTGGTCATAAAACTTCAGCCGCGTGTCGATCTCGCCAGCCACCAAGCCCTCGCGAATCAAGAGGGCGCGGGCCTCTCGGGCCTGCTCGGGCCCCAGGCTCGACCAGGCGACGCGTCGCCGCTGAAAGATCGGCAGCCCGTAGAGCACGCCTCGGGCGTAGCCAATAGCCTTTCCCGCCTTCTTCTCCCAGTGGGGCTCTGAGTAGCTCACCTTGATTAAGCGCGTGGCCGCCTGTTCCACCCATTCCGGCTCAATGCCCGCCACCGTGCGGGCAAAGAGCCGTGTGGTCTCGACCTGTTCGGCAGCCATCAGCCAGCGCGGCGGCTTTTTTGCGAGGTGTGATCCGGGCCAGACCGCAAACTTCACCTCGTGGGTGCCCTGCCAGAGGCCTGCACCTATGGGGGCCGAAGCCGCCGAGCCCCCTTTGGGGCCGCCGGTGGTGGCCTGCTTCACGGGGCTGTCGATGCGACAGCCAATGTTTGATAACAGGCCTGTGAGAATGGCCTGATGCAGACTGGCATAGTCGGCAGGTCGCTCATTACACCGCCAGGTTTTTTCGGTAATCCACGAGACTACCTGCTGATGCAGCTCGCGCCATTCGCGCACCCGCAAGGGCGATAAAAACTGGGCCCGCAAGGCCTGGTCGAGCTTGCGGCGCGAGAGCTTTTCGGCAAAGGCCGCCTCAATCCAGTCCCAGAGACGTAGCCAGCTAATGAACTCGGACTTCTCATCGGCAAACTTCTTGTGGGCCGTATCGGCGGCCTGCTGCTCGGCCAGCGGTCGGTCGCGGGGGTCTTGTACCGAGAGGGCAGCTACGAGCACCGCCATTTCCTTCAAACATCCCCTCTGGCGGGCAGCCACCAGCATACGGGCAAGCTTAGGGTCGAGCGGAAGCGCGGCAATATCGCGGCCGATCTCTGTTAATGCGCCGGTGCTGTCGAGTGCACCCAGTTCGTTGAGCAGTGCCATGCCATCGGCAATGGCCTTCTTTGAAGGCGGATCGACAAAGGGAAAGACTTCAATGGCCGGAAGATGTAGCGCCTTCATCTGCAGAATGACCGAGGCCAGCGAACTGCGATGAATCTCCGGGTCGGCATGTACCGGTCGCGACAGGAAGTTTTCCTCACTGTAGAGCCGAATGCAGACGCCTTCCGACAGCCGGCCCGCGCGGCCCGCCCGTTGCTGCGCCTGGGCCTGGCTCACGGGCTCAATCTGCAACTGCTCGACCTTGCCCTTATAGCGGTAGCGCTTCACCCGGGCGAGACCGGCATCCACGACATAACGAATACCCGGTACCGTAATCGATGTCTCGGCGAGGTTGGTGGAGAGCACCACGCGGCGCCCCTCTGCCGGGCGAAAGATGCGGTCCTGGTCTGCCTGGGTCAGTCGCGAAAAAAGGGGCAAGACCTCCACACTCTGGCGACGACCATGGCCTGCGACAGGCCGCAGCCGATCGGCCAAGGCTTCAGACGTGGCACGAATCTCACGTTCGCCGGGCAGAAAGACCAAGACGTCGGCCGGCCCCGTACCCATAGGTTCCGCAAGCGCTGCCGCAATGCCAGTGACCACCCGATCAATAAGGTCGTCATCGTCCCTTTCGGGCGGCTGGTAGCGCATTTCAACGGGATATAACCGGCCGGAGACCTCAAGAATGGGCGCGTTGAAAAAGTGCTTGGAAAACTTCTCAGCATCGAGTGTGGCCGAGGTGATGATCAGCTTGAGCTTTGGGCGCTGCGTGAGCAGGTTGTGCATATAGCCCAACAGAAAATCGATATTCAGGCTGCGCTCGTGGGCCTCATCGATAATAATCAGGTCGTAAGCCTCAAGCCGAGGGTCGGCCTGGGTCTCGGCAAGCAGCATGCCATCGGTGAGCAGCTTAATCGGTACGCCGGGCCGCGACTGGTCGTTAAACCGAATCTTGTAGCCTACCCGCGCGCCCGGCATGCGACCGCACTCCGACTTGATTTCTTGGGCAATGCGCCGGGCCACCGACACCGCAGCCAGCCTGCGCGGCTGGGTATGGCCAATCGACTTGCCCTTGGACCCATAGCCACAGGCCAGGGCAATCTTAGGCAGTTGGGTGGTCTTGCCCGATCCGGTCTCCCCACAGAGAATCAATACCTGATGGGCCAGCAAGGCCTGCGCGATTTCCTGCCACCGGGCAGAGACCGGAAGGTCATTAGGAAAACTGAGCCCTAAGGCATTTGCCCGGTTCTGCAAGGCCTCGGGCGTAAGAGTGGCGGGCGCAGTCACGCCGGCATTATAGGAGCTCGCTTGCATGCGAACGCGTCAGCGCCTATTGTGTGCGCACCATGACAAGTTCGACCCCTGATTTCGTTGCCTGGCTGCGCGATGTCGCGCCCTATATTCACGCCTTTCGGAACAAGACCTTTGTGCTGGCGGTGCCCGGTGAGCTTGCTGCCGAGGGCCAACTTGAGTCTCTGGTGCATGACGTGGCGCTGCTGCAGGCGATGGGCATGCGGATTGTTCTGGCCTATGGGTCTCGGCCGCAGGTGCAGGAGCAGCTGCGCCTGCGTCAGATAGAGGAACGCTACAGCCAGGGCCTGCGCATTACCGACCGGGCAGCCCTCGAATGCGCGAAAGAGGCAGCCGGTGAGCTACGTCTTGATATCGAGGCGGCCTTCTCTGCGGGACTACCCAACACGCCGATGGGTAACTCGCGCATTCGTTTGATGAGCGGAAACTTCGTGACCGCGCGACCGGTGGGAATTGTCGATGGGATCGACTACCAGCTCACGGGCCTGGTGCGCAAGATTGAGGCCGACTCGATACAGCTGGCCTTAAACAGCGGGTTTATCGTGCTGGTGCCTCCCCTGGGTTTCTCGCCGACTGGTGAGGCCTTTAACCTCAGTCTCGAAGATGTAGCGGCAAGCATGGCCGTGGCGCTTGATGCCGACAAGCTGATCTATCTCGTTACCGATGAAGGCCTTCCGCGCGACGGCGAGTCCCCGCTGGTCGAGGTCTCAGAGCAGCAGGCCGAGCAGCTGCTTGCCACAGGCGCACTTAGCGAAGAGGCCGCGTTCACCCTTCAGCATGCCCTGCGGGCCTGCCGCGGCGGCGTCGAGCGGGCGCACCTGGTACCTTATTCGGCCGACGGTGCGCTACTGCTCGAACTCTTCACGCACGATGGGGTGGGCGTGATGCTGGTGGAAGAAACTCTGGAGGCGCTGCGCCCCGCGACACCCGACGATGTAGCGGCGATCGTGTCCTTGCTCGAGCCGCTAGAGGCCGATGGCACCCTGGTGCCGCGCGGCCGGGCGCAGATAGAACGTGACATCGACCGGTTTACGGTAATTGAACACGACGGTGTGATCTTTGGCTGCGCGGCGCTCTACACATTTGCCAGTTCCCCCATGGGCGAGCTGGCCTGCCTGATGGTGCGCAGTGACACCCGCGAGAAGGGCGATGGCGAGCGGCTGCTTAAAAGTATTGAACACCAGGCCCGGCAGGCGGGACTGCGGCAGCTCTTTGTGCTGACCACCCGCACCACCCACTGGTTCCTGAAACGGGGCTTTAAGCCCACCCAACTCGAGACCCTCCCCCCTGACCGACAGGCTGCCTACAATCCGCTGCGTCGGTCGCAGGTTTTGGTAAAGGCGCTCTAGCCCTTCATGGGCTAGCCTCTGCTAGGCAGACGCCTCATACCCCAGGGAATGGGAAATCTGCAGGGCGGTCTGGCGTAGGGCCGACACCCAGCCGTCGTTGGCCCTGTCGGCAGGGGCAGAAATCGAGAGCCCGGCAACAATCCGGCCGGCATCGTCGCGAATCGCCGCGGCGATACACCGCACCCCGAGTTCGAGCTCTTCATTGTCGCGGGCAAAGCCCTGCCGCCTTACTTCTTCGAGCTCCCGCTCGAGCCGCGGTACATCGGTAATGCTGTTGCGGGTCTGCCCGGCAAGTCCGGTACGCATGCCATAGGAACGCACCGCCCGGGAGTCGTCTGCGGCCAGAAAGAGCTTGCCCGACGAGGTCAGGTGCAGAGCGGCACGTCCTCCAATCGCCCGAACCACCTGCATACCCGATCGCTCACTCACGGCACGTTCCACATAGACGATCTCATCGGCCTGTCGCACGGCCAGGTTGATGGTTTCGCCTGTGAGCTTGTGCAGATCTCGCATCGGCCCTGCCGCAGCGTCGCGGACATTAAGCCGGGCCTTGACCAGGTTTCCGAGCTCAAGCAGTCGCATGCCCAACTGGTAGAGCCCGGGCTCGGTGCGATCGACCATTCGGGCCATGACCAGGTCGTTGAGAATCCGATGGGCCGTCGACGGATGCAGCGCGGTGACCTTGGCAAGTTCCTTGAGCGACACCGGCTCAGAGTGGCGGGCCAGGGCATCGAGCAGCTGGTTCATACGGGCGATGACTTGAATTGCAGGCTTGGGCGGCACGACAGGGGGAGCAGGGTAGCGCATGGAATGTAGGACAAAAACGAAATAGAAATGATATTTCGTCTCATGAAATGGCAAAATGCAAGCGTTATTCAGGAAAAATTCTTTATGGCTGCAGAAACCCTGCCCCGCATTCCCCGTGTTGCCCTCTATGTCACCTGCCTGGTGGACCTGATGCGTCCCGAGATCGGCTTTGCTGCGATTAAGCTTTTAGAGTTTGGCGGCTGTGAGGTGATCGTGCCTCCAGACCAGACCTGCTGCGGGCAGCCGGCCTACAACTCTGGCGATCGGCGCACGGCCCATCGTCTGGCCGAAAGGGTTTTAGCGCAGCTTGAGGGCTACGACTATGTGGTCGTTCCCTCGGGGTCCTGTGCAGGCATGATCAAGGTGCACTACGCCGACTTGTTCTCTGACGACCCAGGCCTAAAGCAGCGGCTCACAGACATCTCTGCACGAATCTACGAGCTCACCGATTTCCTCCATTCGGTCTTGCACCTTGAAAACCTGCCTGGCCGTTCGGCAGGCTGTGTCACCTATCACGATAGCTGCAGCGGCCTGCGCGAACTGGGCGTCTGTGATCAGCCGCGTGCCTTGCTGCAGAAGCTGCCGGGCTTGGAGGTGCGCGAAATGAAAGACGCCCGGGCATGCTGCGGCTTTGGCGGCACCTTTGCGCTGAAATATGCCGATGTCTCTTCGGCTATCGTGGACGAGAAGATTGGGAATATTCAGGCCACAGGTGCGCAGGCCGTAGTGCTGGGCGACCTGGGCTGTATGCTCAACATTGAAGGCCGTCTGCGCCGCCTGGGTGACCACAAGACGCAGGTGCTGCATGTGGCCCAGGTTCTTGCTGGAGAGGTCTCTTAATGCAGGTTCAATCGATGCACTTTCAGGCCCGTGCTGGCCAGAAGCTAGCAGACAGCCGTCTGCAGAAAAACTTGAAGCGACTTTCGGAAAAGTTCGTCACCGCCCGAAGCCAGGCCATGACCGAGATCGACTTTGAGGCAACCCGGGAGGCAGCGGTCGAGCGACGTAATCGGGCAATTGACAACCTAGATATCTGGCTAGAGCTCTTTGAGAAAAAGGCCACAGAGCAGGGTGCAAAGGTATTGTTTGCCGAAAATGCCGCCCAGGCTTCAGAACTCGTGGTGCAGATTGCCAAAAAGCACAAGGTAAAAACCGTCACCAAGTCGAAGTCGATGGTCTCTGAGGAAATGGCTCTGAATGAGGCCTTGCGTCAGGCTGGCGTTGAGCCGGTAGAGACCGACCTCGGTGAGTACATTTTGCAGATCAATGACAACGAGGCGCCCAGCCACATCATTGCCCCGGTCATTCACAAAGACAAAGAAGAGATCTCCGATCTCTTTGCCCGTGTCCATGAGAAGCCCCGGCTTTCCGACATTCCGCAGCTCACCCGTGAGGCCAGAGAGCAGCTCAGGCCAAAGTTTCTCAAGGCCGAGATGGGCGTGACCGGCGGTAACTTTGTAATTGCTGAGACCGGGTCGGTGGCCTTGGTAACCAATGAGGGCAATGAGGGCATGTGCACCATTTTGCCCCGGGTGCATGTGGTGGTTACCGGGATCGAAAAGGTGCTGCCCACGCTCGAGGACTTCGCCACGATGGCCCGTCTGCTCACGCGCTCGGCCACGGGGCAGTCAATCTCCAACTATATTTCTTTGCTTACTGGTACGAAGGCAAAGGGCGAGCCCGATGGGCCAAGCTACCTTTATTTTGTGCTCGTCGATGGCGGCCGCACTGGCCTGCTTGGCAGTGAGTTCCAAGAAATGCTGCGCTGTATCCGTTGCGGCGCCTGCATGAACCACTGCCCGGTCTACCAAAAGATTGGCGGGCATGCCTATGGCTGGGTTTATCCGGGGCCCATGGGCTCGGTTCTCACGCCTTCGTATGCGGGGCTGGAAAATGCCCTCGATCTTCCCCAGGCGGCCACCCTCTGTGGCGAGTGTCATGTCGTCTGCCCGGTGAAAATCCCGTTGCCAGACCTGCTGCGTAAGCTGCGAGAGCGCCAGTTCGATCGTCACCTGCGCCCGATGTCGGAGCGCTGGGCGCTCTGGGCCTGGGGCTTCTCGGCCCTGCGGCCCAACCTCTATCGGCTGGTGACAGGCCTGGCCAGTCGGGTGATGCGGATCTGGGCCGGTAGGTCGGGGCGCATCTCCAGCCTGCCACTGGCCGGCGGCTGGACACAGTACCGCGACATGACCGCCCCTACCGGAAAAACCTTTACCGAACGCTATGCCGACTGGCAGGCCCGAAAGGCATTTACTAGGTCTGCAACTAGTGCTGGCCCTCGGTAGATGAGGCCCGTATAGACCTGAACCAGGTCGGCACCTGCGCGAGCCTTCTCAAGACCATCCTGGGCGCTGAGTATGCCGCCCACCCCAATCAGGGCGGTATCGGGCCCAAGTAACTGGCGCATCTGGGCCAATACCCGGGTGGATTTTTCCGACAGAGGCCCACCCGAAAGTCCGCCTGTTTCCTGAGCGCCTGGCAGGCTTTCCACTGCTGTTCTATCCAGCGTGGTGTTGGTGGCAATCAGGCCTTCAATCTCGTGGCTGCGCACCAGTTGGGCTATCGACTCGAGTTGCGACTCTGTGAGGTCGGGAGCGATTTTTAGAAACAAGGGCACACGTTTCTGGTGGACCGCCTGAAGCCGCCCCTGGGTTCGCTTCAAGGCCGTGAGCAGGCCGGCAAGGGCCTGTTCGGACTGCAGGTCACGCAGGTTTTTGGTATTGGGTGAAGAGATATTGATCGTGACATAGTCTGCCCAGGGGTAGACCGCCTCTAAGCCTGTCTGGTAGTCATCAATGGCACGGTCGATCGGCGTATCGGCATTCTTGCCTATGTTGAGCCCGAGCACCCCGCGCCGATTCTTCACCCACTGTGACCGTGATACGTTGCGCAAGAAGGCTTCAAGCCCCAGGTTATTAAATCCCAGTCGGTTGATCAGGGCCTGCGCTGCGGGCAGCCGAAACATCCGGGGTCGGGGGTTGCCCGGCTGGGGGCGCGGGGTCACAGTACCCACTTCCAAAAAGCCAAATCCCATGCGGCCCAGCGCATCCAGATAGACGGCATCTTTGTCCAGCCCCGCGGCCAGACCGATGGGGTTCGGAAAGACGAGGCCCGCCACGGTTCGGGCCCCACCTTCCAGGGGCGCACTTGGCGGCAGCAGCACGCCTGCCCCCCGGTGGGCAGCCGATAGCACCGCCATTGCCAGGTGATGGGCTCGCTCAGGGTCTAGGGAAAAAAGCAGGGGTCGGACCGCAGAATAGGCGGACCAGATCGCGCTGCTCTGGCTCATGCCGGGCGTAAGACCTCGGGCGGGAGAACCGGCTGCCAACGCCCCTGAATCAGAACCTCGGCCGGCCGAAAGCCAGACTTATAGGACATCTTGGGGCTCTGGGCGATCCAGTACCCCAGGTAGACATAGGGCAGCCCCTTGGCCTGGCAGTCAAGAATCTGCCAGAGCACCCCGTAGGTGCCATACGAAGCCCGAGGGTCTTCGGGATCGTAGAAGGTGTAGACCGCAGAGAACCCATCGGGGAGCCGGTCGATAATGGAGATCATCGCCAGGCTGCGGTCGGGTCGGCGGAAGGCCAGAAGGTGGGTTTCCACCCGGCTTTGCAGAAGAAACTGGGCATACTGCTCACGGCTGTCTTGGTCCATGCCACCACCGGCATGGCGCGAAGACTGGTAGCGCTGGTAGAGCTGATAGTGCTCATCCCGAAAGGCCAGAGGCTCCTCGGATACCGACAGCACAGGGCCAAGGCGCTGCACGACGCGCCGTTGCGATCGACTCGGCGCAAACTGATCCACCGGAATGCGCAAGGGAACGCAGGCCTTACAGCCATCGCAATAGGGCCGGTAGGCGAAGGCGCCGCTGCGGCGAAAGCCCATCTGCACGAGGTCGCCATAGACCTCGGGCGTAATTAAATGGTTTGGGGTGGCCACCTGGGAGCGGGCCTTGCGCCCGCCGAGGTAGCTGCAAGGATAGGGTGCCGTCACGTAGAACTGCAGTGCGGCAACGGGTAGGTCACGAAGACTGGCCATGCGCAAGCATACCTATGTTTAGGTCACAGGGGTCAATAGGCCAGGGCAGATCAGGGTAGCCTGTCTGCAGCCGAAGGCAATCGACAAACCGGCCGCGCCCGACCGGTCGTGCGCCTAGGCTCTGCAGGTGGCTGGTCTGCTGCTGGCAGTCGATGACCATGGGCGCCGCAGTGCTCTCCCAGCGGGCAAGCCAGCGCACCAGAGCCGCCAGACAGATCTTCGAGGCATTGGGCACGCGGCTAAACATGCTCTCCCCAAAGACCATTCTTCCCAGGCTGACCAGGTAGAGCCCGCCAACGAGCCTGCCGTCTTGCCAGAGTTCCAGACTATGGGCGAACCCCTGGGCATGGAGCTCGTGGTAGCCACGTAGAATCGGAGGGGTAATCCAACTGCCAGACTGACCTGGTCTTGGCGCAGCGCAGGCCTGCATCACCTCGGTAAAGGCCTGGTCGCAGGTCAGTAGACATCTCGTACGATGGGCTTTGGCAGCCGCCTGGCGCAGCGAACGGTGGAGCCTGAATTCGGATACGAACAAGACCATCCGAGGGTCGGGGCTCCACCAGAGCAAGGGCTCACCCGGGCCTGACCAGGGAAAGATTCCCTGCCGGTAGGCCCTAAAGAGCATATCGCTGGTAAGGCCTTCGCTGGCGGCCAGAAGGCCATTGGCGCCAGTGTCTTCGGTGAGGGCGTGGGACAGCGGCGGGAAGGGGTCATGGGCCTCAAGCCAGGCCAGGCGCGGCGTTGTCGGTGGCAGCATCGAGCGGTAGTGGCGCTAGCGAAAGCCTTGGGGGATGAGGGTACCGTGCTTTAGAACTCGGCTAACGCAGGGTCTGGGTATGCACCTGAAACGCGCCCTTCTGCCGGTCTGTAAAGAACCGCTCCAGGCTTCCGCGCACAGACCGGAAGGCGAGTAGGTCCCAGGGCACCTCCTGCTCGGCAAAGAGTCGCGCCTCAAGGGTCTCCGGCCCAGGGTCTAGCCGGTCAGAGACCATTTCCGCAAGAAAGAACAGATGCACCTGGTTGGCCTGCACCACATCGAAGACAGAAAAGAGCGGACCAAGGGTAACCGCGGCGCCTGCCTCTTCCTGGGTCTCGCGCAGGGCCCCTTCCTCGCTAGACTCACCAAGTTCCATAAAGCCCGCGGGAAGCGTCCAGAGCCCGTATCGAGGTTCTATGGCCCGCCTGCAGAGCAGTACCTTGTCATTCCAGGTGGGAAGGGTACCGACGACCATCTTGGGGTTTTCGTAGAACACCGTGTTGCAGCGGGTGCAGACATCCCGTAGTCGGTTGTCGCCTGCCGGATTCACACGGGCGGTAGGGGCAGCGCATTGGGAGCAGAAGATCATGTAGAATTGTAGATCTTAAAACGGCGCGGGGTGGAGCAGTCTGGCAGCTCGTCGGGCTCATAACCCGAAGGTCGTAGGTTCAAATCCTACCCCCGCTACCACGCAGGTTTTCTCCACTTAAAAACCAAAACAGTCTTGCGGTTCCGCCCTAAAGGGTTAATCGCCAGCGGGGCTACCCGCCAGCAGGTTCTAGCCGCAGTAACCGTCCATCGGTGCTGTCGTCGGTCAGCAGATACACCAGCCCATCGGGCCCCACCCGCACATCGCGTATGCGTCCTACTTCTTGGGTGAGTAGCCTTTCTTCCGCGACAACCCGGCTGCCATTGAGCTGCAGCCGCACCAGTGTCTGTTCCCGCAGCGCGCCGATAAACAGGCTGCCCCGCCAGGCGGGAAAGGCATCGGCTTCGTAGAAGGCCAGTCCCGAGGGAGCGATTGATGGCACCCAGACATGCACGGGCTGTTCAAGTCCAGCTTTCGCTGTGCCTTCGCCGATGCGGGTTCCGGTAACGTAGTTCACGCCGTAAGTGATCGTTGGCCAGCCGTAGTTCTTGCCGGAGCGGACGATATTCAGTTCATCACCACCCTGTGGACCATGCTCGTGCGTCCAAAGCTCTCCCGTGGCCGGGTGCAGCGCGGCGCCTTGAATGTTTCGGTGGCCCCGGCTAAAGACCTCTGGGGGGGTGTCTGGCTGATTTACGAAGGGGTTATCCTGCGGAATTCGGCCGTCCTCGTGCAGACGCACCACGGTTCCCGCATGGTCGTTGGGCTTTTGGGCTCTATCTTCCTCGCCACGGTCTCCCAAGGTAAGGTAGACATAGCCTCTGCCATCGAGCACGATGCGGCCACCAAAATGCCGCCCCCCTCGCGACCTTGGGTGCATGCTAAAAAGGCGTTCGATATCAACCAGGCCTCCGCCGGCAAGCCGGCCACGAATCAGCGCCGTGCCGCTTGCCGCCATTCGGCCGGGCATCGACGCCTCAGCAAAAGACAGGTATACCCAGCCGTTCTGCCGGTAACGCGGATGGATTGCCAGATCAAAGAGCCCTCCCTGACCGCTTGCGGTGACCCCTGGCAGGCCCTTTATGGGGCTGGGATCAAGGCTAAAGTCTTTGGATATCAGCCGCAGCCGACCGGCCCGTTCGGTGACCAAAAGCTCGCCTGAAGGGAGCCAGGCGACTGACCACGGGTTAGCCAGTCCACTTACCAAGGTACGCACGGTGAAGCCCTTGTTGCGTGACGCTCGGACAAGGTCTTTGGAGAAGCTCGGACCCGCCGGGCGGCCCGTCTGTCCCAGGGCAGAGGCAGCCGGCCAGAAACCCGTTAGGCCCAGTCCAGACATCCATCGGAGGGACTCGCGACGGATCGGATTCATACCGCCCTCGGGCTGGTTAGCGTTGTGTTGCGCGCCTTTGGCCACGGTGAGGCTCGTTGCGTGCTACCCAAGGGATTCCGAGAGATGCACCAGGGTCTGCCCTCGGGCACGCGCGGCTGTCTGTTGGTGCCACGCCGGACGCCTCCAGCAGTTAAACCCGTGGTCTACTCCGGGGTGCACCAGTATGCGCACGTTGTTTCGCCCTGCCAGTGCCTGGCGGGTTTTCTCCACGGCAGCAGCAGGGATGTAGCTATCTTTTTCGGCAAAATGAAAGAGCAGGGGGCAAGAGATATCGGCCACCAGGTTAAGCCTCTGGTCAATACCGCCACCGTAGTAACAGACGGCAGTATCTACGCCGGCCCGCGCGGCGGCGACAAAGGAGAGCATGCCGCCCATGCAGAAACCCACTGAGCCAACCCGGCCGGTGCAGGAGTTCTCGTGGCGCAGTGCCTCAACTGCCCGCTGCATGTCGGTGGCCGCGAGGTCTACGTTGAGCGTTGAGAGCAGAGAGAGTCCCCGGTTAAAGCCGTCAGTGTCGTAGGCCAGGTCTACACGGGGCGAGTCGCGCCAGAAGATATCGGGTGCGATTACGACAAATCCATCGGCCGCGTACTGGCGTGCCACCGCCTGGATATGCTCGTTAACACCGAAGATTTCTTGAATGAGCAGCAACCCCGGCCCGCGGCCTGTCTCGGGCTGGCAGACGTAGGCGTCAAAGTTACGCCCGTCGGCGCTGGGAACGGAAATCCATTTACTAGTCATAGGTAAACCCCCCGTAACGGAGCTTATATTGACATGAACTAGACCCAGTGTGGCAATAGCCTGCGAATAGCGAAGGCCTCGTGGCTGCTGCCTGGCGTATATTGAACCGCGTTATCTTTCACCGAAACTGTCTTGTGACCTCACCTCTCCCGCCGCTAACGCCCGTGCCGCCCCCAGCAAGTCCAGCCAGTTCGGCTGCTGCCCCTGCCATTATCGGTATGCACCAGCCCTCCGGCTGGCGGCTTGCCACGGCCTGGCGGCTTGCCATCAGAGACATCCGCTCCGGCGCCCTGTCGCTCATGATCCTGGCGATCGTGGTCTCCGTCACGGCGGTCAGTGCGGTGGGGATTCTGGCCAAGAGGGTCGAGCAGGCCCTCTTGCAAGACGCCCAAGCAAGCCTTGGCGCTGACAGGCTTCTGGTATCGGACCGGACGCTTCCTGCGCACTGGCGGGCCACCGCGGAGTCTTTGGGTATTCGGGCTGTTGCGGGAAGCCAGTTTCCGAGCATGGTACTTGCCGGAGATCGGGGCCAGCTGGTGGCGGTAAAAACGGTGGAAGAGGGCTATCCGCTGCGCGGCCGTCTTGAAATTCAGACTGTTGCTGGTCTCGCGGTGAATCCCCAAGTGCAACCGGGTCAGGTCTTTATCGACCCCAGCCTTGCCGCGCGCCTCGACATCGGAATTGGCGATGCCTTACAGCTGGGCCAGGCGAACCTGCGGGTGCAGGGGCTTATCCTGCTCGAGCCCGATCGTGGAATGAACTTTGTCAACCTCTCTCCCCGGGTGATCGCGCACCATAGCGACCTGTCCGCAACCGGGCTCGATACCACCGGGAGCCGCGTGCGCTATCGGCTCTGGCTTGGCTCCGATGACCCCAGCCGCCTCTATGCCTTTGACCGGCAGATCCTCCCTGGGCTGGGCGCTGGCCAGCGCTTTGAGACGATCGATAACGCCCGGCCCGAACTGCGCAATGCCCTCGACCGGGCCAATGGGTTTCTCTCTCTTACCGGGATGGTCGCCATGCTTACGGCCTGTGCCGCGATGGCGCTGGCGGCGCGCCGTCTGGGCGGGCTCTATCGGCCCCGGCTTGCGGTGATGAAGGTGATGGGCGCCTCGGGCAGTCAGCTGCGGGGCTACTGGGCATTGGCGCTGGGTGTCATGGTCCTCGGGGCTGCGACAGCGGGCCTCTTGCTCGGCTATCTGGTACAGCTGGGGCTTGCCTCGGCGCTGCTGTCGGTAATGCAGGTTGCCCTTCCCCCCATGCCCGTGCTGCCCTGGCAGCCGTTGCTGCAGGGGCTGGCCTTATCGTTTGGCATGACCCTGGTCTTTGCCTGGCCTGCAGTGCTCCTGGCGGTGCGGGTTCCCGCGCTGACCAGCGTGCGTGACTTTGCCGAGGCTTCTCCGCCTCGGCGGGTCATTTCCTGGGGACCCCGGCTGTCTCGGTTTCTTGTTTTTTGGGTGGGAATGGCTGGCCTGCTATGGCTGGGCAGCCAAGACTTTGGCCTTGCCGTCTTGGTGACAGCGGGGTTTGCCTTAATTGGGCTCGTTGTCTTTGGCCTTTTGCTGCTGATCTTTAAAGGGGTGGGCAGACTGCTCGCCGCATCGCAGGGCCTGCCCTGGGCCTTCGTGAGCCTGCGCCGGGCGCTTCTGCGGCGCACCGCAGGCCTTTCGGCTCAGGTGCTGGGGCTTGGTATGGCACTGTCGGCGCTGATGCTGCTGGCCTTCGTCCGCACCGACCTGGTTAATGCCTGGGACCGCAGTCTGCCTCCGGACGCGCCCAATCGATTCCTGATCAATATCGTCCCTGGTCAGCAGGATGGGGTGGCGAGGATTCTCTCCGAAGAGGGTGTTCCCGATGCCGTGCTCTATCCCATGGTGCGTGGGCGGCTGGTGGGTATCAATGACCGCGAGGTCTCGCCCGAGTCGTACTCCGACGAACGCGCCCAGCGACTGGTGGACCGGGAAATGAACCTGTCTTACGCGCGAGACCTGCCCGCGCACAACCGTATCGCGCGCGGTCTGCCGCTGAATCCTGCGGGCCAGGAGGTCTCGGTGGAAGAGGGCATTGCGGCAACCCTGGGTATTCGCATGAACGACCGCCTGGTCTTTGACATCTCGGGCGAACGGGTGGCCATGCAGGTCACCAGCCTGCGTGCCCTGCGCTGGGATTCCATGCAGGCCAACTTTTTTATGATCGCAAGCCCCGCAGTGCTGCAGGACCTTCCCCAGACCTTTATCACTTCTTTTTACCTGCCCAAGGGGGCGGGGCTTAACCTAGAGCGCAGGCTACTGAGCCAGTATCCCGGCTTAAGCCTGATCGACCTTGATAGCCTTATTGCCCAGATCAGAAGAATTCTCGGCCAGGTAATCGCCGCGGTGCAGTCGCTTTTTGTGTTTAGCCTTATTGCGGGCGCGCTGGTACTCTGGGCGGCCCTGGTAGCCACCCGCGAAGAGCGGCTGCGTGAGGCGGCACTGCTGCGGGCCTTTGGCGCCAGCCGCGTTCAGCTGGTGCGGGCGCAGATGCTCGAACTTGCCTTTGTCGGGGCGCTGGCCGGGCTTGCCTCGGCGGCGCTTGCCCAGGGTCTTGGCGGCATCGTGGCCGAGCAGATCTTCAGCCTGCCCGTGCCATTTCGGCTTCTCCCGCTTTTCTGGGGATCGGTGATCGGCGCGATTATCTGCATGGCCTCCGGCTGGCTGGCCCTGCGCAGTGTGCTCAATAGCCCAGCGGTGGCGGCACTGCGGAATAATTCGTAATTCGGGGACACTTTAATCTTTAAAGTGTCCCCGAATTGCGAATTACTATCACGGAAAATAAGGGACACTTTAAAGATTAAAGTGTCCCCGAATTACAAATTTATAAAGTGTCCCCTTACTTATACCTCAATCAAGCGTATCTGCATTCCCTTGCGGCTATTGCCTTTGACGCGGGTCAGGCCATCATGCAGGTCTACGACCAACCCGAGTTGTGGAGGGTGGAAAATAAGGCCGACGGTTCCCCGGTAACCCTGGCCGACCTTCGTGCCAACCAGATCATTCTTAACGGCCTGGCGCATCTCTCTCCCGAGATTCCTGTTCTCTCAGAGGAGTCACCCTGGCAGGGTGGTGGGGCTGCAACCTACTGGGCGGTCGACCCTCTCGATGGCACCAAGGAGTTCATCAAGAGAAATGGGGAGTTCACGGTAAACATCGCCCTGGTTATTAACGGAGTGGCACGACTGGGTGTGATTGGTGCCCCAGCCCTTGGAACCATCTGGGCGGGAATCCGTGGAGATGACCGAGACCTCGTCGGGCAAGATCCAGACAAAGGAGCGCCGGTAGGGGCTCGCTCCTGGCTCGGTCGTCTGCAGACGCCTAGTGAATCTGGTGGAAAATCTGCTGGAGAATCCGGCAGTGAACCTGATGATTCGCCCTTCGAGCGCCTAGGCCCTTGGACCGAGTTGCCCATCCTGCCCAGAGGCGCCATGACTCCCACCGTGCCCACGCTCCACGCCTTCTGGCAGGCAGGCGAAGCCAAGCCGATCCGGGTCCTTGGTTCCCGTTCCCATGCGGGTGAAGAGTTTCCGGACTGGTTGAATCCCTATCTGGCGCGTGCGAGGCCGAAAGCCTGTGGCTCTTCCATGAAGTTTTGTCTGATTGCCCAGGGCGATGCCGACCTTTATGTACGCATGGGCCCCACCTGCATTTGGGATACCGCCGCGGGCCATGCAATTCTGTCTGCAGCGGGCGGTTCCGTGATCCATGCTCAGACGCGAAGAGAGCTTACCTATCCCAATCCCCAGGCCGCGTTGAATCCCGCTTTTGTGGCATACCTAACGAAGCGCCCGTAGTAGAAACCCGAGGTTATTTGTCACGAAGTGAAATCATTTTTTCACAATGTGAAAATTAATGCTGCTAAGCAACATTAACATTTCCCATCCCGCAGTTTCAAATATCGAATTACGAAATACAGTTTCTTATTGATTGATTTTTAATAATAAAAATTTTTGCCATTTTTTCACTACAGACCTGATGCAGAGCAGCAGTTTTCCTTAGCATAGGGGCGCGACAAATTTTTCTTTCATCCACTTTTCCATCTTGACCTTTAAAGGAGTTTTTTCATGACCACTCGTGAGCACGAAGCGCAGAAACTGCAGAAAGACTGGACCGAAAACCCCCGGTGGCGCGGCATTAAGCGTGGCTATTCCGCCGAAGACGTCATCCGTCTGCGCGGTTCTTTGCAGCAAGACCACACCCTGGCAAAGCGCGGGGCGGAGAAACTCTGGAACCTGGTAAATACCGAGCCCTTTGTCAACAGCCTCGGTGCGCTGACGGGTAACCAGGCCATGCAGCAGGCCAAGGCTGGGCTTAAGGCCGTCTATCTGTCGGGCTGGCAGGTGGCCGGTGACGCCAACCTGGCAGGCGAAATGTACCCCGACCAGTCGCTCTATCCCGCCAACTCGGTGCCCATGGTGGTACGTCGCATTAACAACACGTTCACCCGTGCCGACCAGATACAGTGGATGGAAGGCAAGAACCCGGGCGAAGAGGGCTACATCGATTATTTTCTGCCGATCGTGGCCGATGCCGAAGCCGGTTTTGGCGGCGTGCTCAATGCCTTCGAACTCATGAAGTCGATGATCGAGGCAGGCGCCGCAGGCGTGCACTTTGAAGACCAGTTGGCCTCTGTGAAAAAGTGTGGCCACATGGGTGGTAAGGTTCTGGTTCCCACGCGTGAGGCCGTGGCAAAGCTTGTGGCTGCCCGGCTTGCGGCCGATGTTATGGGGGTTCCCACCGTATTGCTGGCACGCACCGACGCTGAGGCTGCTGACCTTGTCACCTCCGATGTCGACGAAAACGATAAGCCCTACCTTACGGGCGAGCGCACGGTCGAGGGCTTCTACCGCAGTAACAATGGCCTGGAGCAGGCCATCTCACGCGGGCTCGCCTATGCCCCGTATGCAGACATGATCTGGTGCGAAACCGGTACGCCCGACCTTGCCTACGCCAAGGCCTTCGCCGACGCCATTCATAAGCAGTTCCCCGGCAAGTTGTTGGCCTATAACTGCTCGCCGTCGTTTAACTGGAAGAAGAACCTCGACGATGCCACGATTGCTAAGTTTCAGCGCGAACTCGGGGCCATGGGCTACAAGTTCCAGTTCATCACGCTGGCAGGCTTCCATGCACTGAATTACTCCATGTTTAACCTGGCCCACGGCTACGCCCGCAATAACATGACGGCCTTTGTGGAACTGCAAGAGGCCGAGTTTGCGGCCGCCGCCAAGGGCTTTACGGCTGTGAAACACCAGCGTGAGGTGGGCACGGGCTACTTCGATGCCGTGACCACCACCATCGAGCGAGAGGCCTCTACTGCTGCCCTGAAGGGGTCGACCGAAGATGAGCAGTTCTTCGACGCGAATGCGGTGATGAAGAAGGTGGCCTAGGGCAATTAGTCAGGGACAGAATAAGGGGGCCTAGCGGGCCCCTTTTTTCTGAGTGCTCGGCCGTGGCGCGTGTGGCGCGATAGGTCTAACCGGGCTGGGTGTACTCGATCGGGGGCTGCTCGATCGCGGGCTGCTCGATCGCGGGCTGCTCGATCGGGGAGTTTCAAGGGTGGGAGTAGCCAGTCGACGGGGAACAACTGCCGCCGCCTGTCGGGGGTTCACAACCGTGCGTCCGTTGGCAAGGGGGTCCTGCCCGAGCGCCCGAACCAGCCAGGGCAGGGCCGCATCGCAGGCCTCTTTCAGTCCATAGGGCGGATTAATCACCATCACATGGCTACCCATCAGTCCCAGGCCATCGGCCTGGGGGGCTGCCACCCGCAGATCAATCTGCAGGCGCTCAGCCTCAAGCCCATGCAACTGCGTCAGAAATCGCTGCAGCTCAAACCGCTGAATCATGGGCATCCAGACCACTAACACCGTGTGCGCCATGCGCTGCAGTATCTCTTTAATGCAGGCCCAGGCCTTGGCATAGTCGGTACGTAGCTCATAGGACGGGTCGATCACCACCAGGGCCCGCTTTGAGACATTGGGCAGCAGGGCCCGAGGCGCCTCAAACCCGTTGGCATGGTGCGTCTTCACGCGCCGGCCATAGCCACCGAGCGTCTGGCTGAGATGGCTGAAGTCGCTTGGGTGCAGTTCGAAGGCATGCAGTAGATCCTTGGCCCGCAGTCGCTCGGCAAGCAGCACGGGCGAGCCGGGAATACGCTCGAGTCGCGTACCCGTATTAAGCCGCCGTACCTCCTGCAGGTAGGCCTCAATCAGGGGGGGGACACCATCACCCTTCTTCTCAAAGAGAGGCAATACGCCTGTGTCGAACTCGCCTCTGCCACGCATCAACGGTTCTCCTACACGGTACTGGCCCGAGCCAGCATGGGTGTCAACCACTAGCACCGGGCCGGGTTTCTGCTGCAGGTAGTCAAGGCAGTAGAGCATGACCGCGTGCTTGATCACATCGGCATGGTTTCCTGCATGAAAGGCGTGTCGGTAGGCGAGCATCGCCGTACTCTACAGGGAATGATCAGTACTCGACCGGTACCGGATCGAGGCTGCGCCACAAGAGCCAGCTGGCCACCGTGCGATAGGGTCGCCAGCGCTCTGCCAGCCGCAGCGCCCGTGTGCGCCGGGCTGCAGGGGTCTCGCCGGGATGGTGCCTGCGATAGCCGGCAAGCGCGCGGCCATAGTGCAGGTCAAGAGCCTTTAAGACCCCCAGATCGTCCACCGGAAAGACATCAGGCCGCATCAAGGTAAAAATCAAAAACATCTCCGCTGTCCAGCGGCCGATGCCATGCTGCGCCGTGAGCAGTCCAATCACCTCTTGGTCGCTAAGGCTTGTCAGCCGGTCGTTTAGGTCTGGGTTTGCCATAAACCACTGGGCTAGTCCGAGAATGTAGATACGTTTTCGGGAAGACAGGCCAACCGTCTCGAGCGAGGCCGATCGGGCAAGCACAGCAGATGGCAGAATCTCTGGCTGCTGGGGCTGGGCGCCGAGTACACCCGTCATCCTAGTCCAGACCGCATCGGCAGCCTTCACTGAGATCTGCTGGCCCACGATAGACCGAACCAGGGTGGTAAAGGGCGCGCCTCTGCTGCGCAGTGTCTGGGGATGGGCCGCCTGGGCCATCCGGCCCATCACAGGGTCTCTTGCACTCAAAACAGAAACCGCCTCGTGCCAGTAGCTGGGAATCTGCGCAGTCGGTGGGGTTCTCGTGTGTGGCGCCATAGCGCCATGGTTTCACTTCCTGGGTCTGCTCTGCAAATGGGTATCGCCTGAGGACCTGGGGGCTGATGTCAAAAACCGCCTTGGCTAACGCACCTTAACAAGCCCATTTGTCACACTTTTAGCGCGCAAGCGCGTCGAGATAGTGCATGATGGTGGTTCGCGTGGCATGGGGCTTTTCCTTCCCATATGGCATAGGCTTTGCATCGTGGGCATCATGAAAGTAACGGACTTGTCTTGCGCAGTTGATGAGCTTTTGCACAGCCCCGCCCCCGGAGCGCAGGCGCCGCGAAGCCATGGTGAGTCTTACTGGAACTGGCTGCAGTCGCAGCCCGATCAGACCATTGAAAAAGCCCGTCAGGATGCCGATCTGCTGTTTCGCCGTGTGGGCATTACCTTTAATGTCTATGGCGATGAGGCTGGGGCAGAGAGGCTTATCCCCTTCGACCTTATTCCGCGCATCATTCCGGGCCAAGAGTGGCAGCAGCTAGAACGCGGCCTGCGCCAGCGCCTGCGGGCACTCAATGCCTTTATTCAAGATATCTACAGCGAACAACGCATCCTGGCCCAAAAGATAATTCCGGCCGACCTTATCCTTGGCAATAGCCAATACCGAGCGGTTATGAAGGGCATCAAGATGCCCTTTGACGTCTGGGCGCACATTGGGGGCGTGGATATCGTGCGAGCTGGGGCGGGCGAGTTTTATGTGCTCGAAGACAACCTGCGGGTACCCTCTGGTGTCTCTTACATGATCGAAGACCGCAAGGTCATGATGCGGCTCTTTCCCGAGCTCTTTGCCCGTAATAGCGTAGCCCCGGTGGAGCACTACCCCGACCTTCTGCTGCAGCATCTGCGATCGGTGGCGCCGCAGGGCATCGATGACCCCACCGTGGTAGTGCTTACTCCGGGCGTTTACAACAGCGCCTATTTCGAGCATGCCTATCTGGCGCAGCAGATGGGGGTTGAGCTGGTCGAAGGCCAAGACCTTTTTGTGCAGGAAGACCGGGTCTTTGCCAAGACTACCCGCGGCCCGCGACGAATCGATGTCATCTACCGGCGTATCGATGACGACTTCATCGACCCAGAGGTCTTTCGCGCCGATTCGGTGCTGGGGGTGCCCGGTCTGATGCGGGCGATATTTGAAGGAAGGGTCACCCTGTGCAATGCGGTAGGCACCGGTATTGCCGACGATAAGTCGGTCTACCCCTATGTGCCCGACATGATCCGCTACTACTTAGGGGAAGAGCCGGTACTGGCCAATGTACCTACCTATCTCTGCCGTCGCCCCGATGAACTCAGTTACGTACTTGCCCACCTTGACGAACTGGTGGTGAAAGAGACCCATGGGGCAGGCGGCTACGGCATGCTTATTGGCCCCAAGGCCAGCAAGGCGCAGATCGAAGAGTTTCGGGCCCGCATCATCGCCTCGCCCCAGACCTATATTGCCCAGCCCACACTGGCGCTTTCCACCTGCCCCACCTTTGTTGAAGAGGGTATTGCCCCACGCCATGTCGACCTGCGGCCCTTTGTACTGAGCGGGAAACAGATCTCGATGGTGCCCGGGGGCCTAACGCGTGTGGCACTAAAGAAGGGCTCACTGGTGGTTAATTCGTCGCAGGGCGGGGGAACCAAAGACACCTGGGTGCTCTACCATGCTTAGCCGCCTTGCCGACCACTTGTATTGGATGTCGCGGTATATCGAGCGGGCCGAAAATACCGCGCGCATGCTCGATGTGCAGCACCAGGCCAGTATGCTGCCCAGCCCCGCGGCTGACCCCTTCGACCAATGGCGTGCGGTACTCGAGATCACCGAGCTACAGCAGCTTTTTTCCCAGCGGTCACTGGCCAACGACGGCGAACGGGTCTTGCGGTTTATGGTCACTGACCCCGAGAACCCCTCTAGCATTTACAGCTGTATTACTGCTGCCCGCGAGAATGCCCGCGCTGTGCGGGTGGCGGTGACTACCGATATCTGGGAGGTGGTGAACACCACCTGGCTGGATATGCGCAGCCTGTTTCGCGATCCTGGCTGGGTGCGTGACCCCAGCAAAATTTTTGACTGGGTGAAGACCCAGTCCCATCTCTTCCGGGGTGTGATGATCGGCACCCTGCTCAAAGACGAGGCCTTCTTCTTTTGCCGTATGGGTACCTTTATCGAGCGCGCCGACAACACTGCCCGGATTCTCGATGTGAAGTATGTGGCCCATCGCAACCAGGAAAGTCAGAACCAAGACCGCGGCGACTACTACTTCTGGGCCTCGGTGCTGCGGTCGGTCTCTGCCTTTGAGATCTACCGCAAGGTCTACCGTGACGTAATCACCCCCTTGCGGATCGCCGAGTTGCTCATTCAGCGCGGCGATATGCCACGGTCTTTGCTGGCCTGCCTCAACGAGCTGACGATGAACCTGGAACAGGTATCTCCCGGTCATGGCGCGCGGGCCTTGCGTATGGCAGGCAGGCTGCGCGCTGACCTGCAGTACCTGCTGGTTGATGCCGAGTTCGAATCTCAGATCCACGACTTTCTTACAGGCTTTCTGGTCAAGGTGAACCAGCTCGGCCAGGCAATCAGCGAAGAGTTTTTGGTGCCTTTGGCCACTACCGATTAAACTGCTGGGCATGACCTACTGCGTGGCCACCCGCCTTCACGAGGGTATTGTCTTTCTCTCCGATTCCCGCACCAATGCGGGCATGGACCAGATCTCCACGTTTCGCAAAATGACCGTGTTTGAGCGGGCTGGAGAGCGGGTAATTGTATTGATGAGCGCCGGTAACCTGGCCATCACCCAGAGCGTGCGCGAAATGCTTACCGAGTCGTCTGAGGCCGAGTCGCTCTGGTCGGTCTCCACTATGTCGGAGGCAGCGGCCATTGTGGGGGCGGCGGTGCGCAAGGTCTACGAGCGCGATCATAAATCCTTAGCTGACTTCGGTATCGACTTTAACTGCAGCTTTTTGGTTGGTGGCCAGATCCAGGGCGAATCGTGCCGGCTGTTTCACATCTACTCTGCCGGAAATTTCATCGAGGCCGGTTCCGACTGCCCGTACTTTCAGATTGGTGAGTCAAAGTACGGTAAGCCGATTCTTGATCGTGTGATCAAGCCCAATACCGACCTGGATGAGGCGGCCAAGTGCCTGCTCATTTCGATGGACTCCACGTTGAAGTCGAATATCTCGGTAGGTATGCCGCTCGACCTGCTTATCTATCGCACCGACGATCTTAAGGTGGCACGGTTTGTCAGCATTACCGACGAAGATCCCTACTTTGCCCATATTCGTTCGCGTTGGGGCCAGTTGTTGCGTGAGGCCTTTCACGAACTGCCGCAGCCCGACTGGGCCACCATGCCCACCGAAGGCTCGCGTCCGGTGTTCGAACGGCAGATTCGCACGCCCGATCAGTAGTAGTAAGGCAATGCTGATTGTTCTCTCTCCCGCCAAGAGCTTAGATTTTGAGTCTCCGTTGCCAGCCCTTTCGGTTACCGAGCCGCAGCTCGAAGACCAGGCCGCCGAGCTCGCCAAGGTACTCAAGCCCATGGGGCCAGCGGCCCTTGCCAAGCTCATGGGCATTAGCGACACCCTGGCCGAACGCAATGCAGCGCGGTTTAGGGCCTGGAAGCCCAAGGCGGGGCCCCCGGTGGCGCGGCCCGCTCTGCTGGCCTTCAATGGCGACGTCTACGAGGGCTTAAATGCATCGACACTCAAGGCCAAGGACCTTGCCTGGGCCCAAGACCATGTTCGCATTCTGTCCGGGCTTTACGGGGTCTTGCGGCCGCTGGACAGCCTGCAGGCCTATCGGCTCGAGATGGGCACGCGGCTTGCAACCCTGCGTGGTAAAGATCTTTACGCCTTTTGGGGCCATCGCATTACCGATGCCTTAAACGAACAGCTGGCGGTGCAGGCCAAGAAGTCACGGCACGCGCCGGTGCTGCTCAACCTGGCCTCAGAGGAGTACTTTAAGTCGGTGCGTTGTAAGCCCACACCCGCCACGGCCTCAGATGCTGGTGGCCCCGGTCTGCAGGCCCAGGTAGTAAGCCCGGTATTCGAAGATGAGAAGAGTGGCAGCTTCAAGATCATTAGTTTTTATGCCAAGCGCGCCCGGGGTCTCATGGCCCGTTTTGTAATTGACCACCGAATTGACACGCCAGAGGCAGTCACGGAATTTAACCTCGAGGGCTACCGCTACGCTGCCGATGCGTCTACCCCCGAGCGCCCGGTGTTCCGTCGTCTTGCCAAGGATCAGCCCAAGGCCTAGCAAGGCCTCGCAAGACCGCCCGGCAGCTTCCACCCTTGCCCAATTACGATTGCGGTCGTATTTGGCGACGCCCGGTGGTTATCACGACGCAGGCTCATCCAGCATGCAGCGGAGGCAGTATCTGTGGCTCGGTCTCCAGCCAGACCCCAAAGCGGCTCATGACCGCCTGCTGAATGTCCCGGGCCAGGCCTAAGAGCTCATGGCCCGAGGCCGTTCCGTGGTTCACCAAGACCAGGGCGTGCCGGTCATAGACTCCGGCCCCGCCTCTGCGTACTCCCTTAAGACCCGCCGCCTCGATAAGCCATCCCGCAGACAGCTTGATGCCATCGGCCTGCGAATACACCGGAAGTCCCGGGTGCTGGGACTTCAGTGCAGCGGCCATGCCTTGCGGTACCACCGGGTTCTTAAAAAAACTGCCTGCATTGGCAAGGTCTTCTGGATCGGGAAGCTTTTCTCTGCGCAATGAGATGACCGCGTGGGCGATCTGCAGAGGCTGTGGCCCGCTCTGAATTCCCATGTGCCCGAGTCGCTCGGAGAGGCCTGCATAGCCGGTGACCACCGGTGTTCGGGCCGCTGGCCAGAGACAAAAATCCACCGCGGTGATCAGAAACCGTGGGGCATTCCAGGGGCCCTGTACCTCGGGTTCTTTGAAAAGGCTATGCCGGTATCCGAACCGACAATCATCGCGATCAAACATCACATGGTCTCGGCTGGAGAAGTCCCAGGCATGCACGGCTTCGATACGGTCTGCGAGCTCCACACCATAGGCCCCAATATTCTGAATCGGTGCAGCGCCCACAGTGCCTGGGATGAGCGCAAGATTTTCCAGACCTCCGAGCCCCTGTGAGAGCGTCCACATGACAAAGGCATGCCAGGACTCGCCGCCCGCACAGCGGATACGCGTTAGGCCATCGCGCTCGGGTAGGCGTACGATGCCGCGCAACTGGTTGTGCAGCACTGCAGCCTCTAGGGGATGGTCGGCGCTTGCCTGCAGCACCAGGTTGCTACCGCCACCAAGAATCACTCGGGGCTGATCACCCAAGGCCTCAGAGATTGCCAGTAGCCCCGAAGACTGGCGCACAGCCACCAGAGACTTGGCATAGGCGGGTAGCCTGAGCGTGTTCAAGGCGGTCAGGCTAATCACGTGTCAGCAGTAGCGCTAGGCGGCCGATGCCATGCTCTGCGAGAGGCGCACATAAATAGGGGCGAGCGGCACTGCCTGGGTAATCTCCACCAGGCCTTCGCGCGCCAGTTCGAGCAGCGCCAGAAAATGCACCACAACTGCGGGCAGGCCCCCGCCCAGGGCAAGTGCCTCCTCAAACAGGTCGGCGAATTCGACAAAGGCCACCCCTTGCAGCTGCCGCAGAATCTTTGACATGTGCTCCCGTACCGATAGGGCTTCGCGGCTTACATGATGATGGGCCACTAGCCGCGCCCGTCGCATGAGGTCGCGCCAGGCGGACTGCAGGTCTATGGCGCTCACCTGTGGCAGTCGCGCAATCGACTGGTCGATCACCACCTGCGCAGCCACGATCTCGCGACCAACCTGGGGAATGGCATCTATTTTCTCGGCTGCCAGCTTTATCTTCTCGTACTCCAGAAGCCGTCGCACCAGCTCGGCGCGCGGGTCCTCGGGCTCCGGTTCGCCGTCTTTGGGGCGTACTGGCAGCAGCATGCGCGACTTGATCTCGATGAGCATCGCGGCCATCAAGAGGTACTCTGCTGCGAGCTCCAGGTTGTGGTTACGCACCTCATCGATGTATGTCAGGTACTGGCGCGTCACCTCGACCATGGGGATGTCGAGAATATTAAAGCTCTGCCGACGGATCAGGTAGAGCAGAAGGTCGAGCGGGCCTTCGAAGGCCTCGAGTATCACCTCGAGTGCATCGGGGGGAATGTAGAGGTCTCCGGGAAGGTCGATCAGGGGCTCGCCATAGAGGCGGGCCACTGCCGATGGAATGACGCCTTCAGCCGTTGTGATAGACATACGGCTTCTGCGGCACGCGCTTTTTGTTTCGGCGCTGCTGCTCTTCCAGACTGACTGGGGGCTTGTCCCATAGCAGCAGTCGTCCCGCAACCTGCGCTGCCTCGAGACCGGGCTTTTCTGCCTTTAGGTTCTTGATGAACTGGGTAATGTCAGACTCATAGTGTGGGCGGCTTAAACGCATAGGGGTTCTCCTTGCGGGTGCGATTAGTCTAACTGCGGTTGGCGTCGATCAGGCTATCAATCTGGGCACGGTCGACGCGGGCCATGAGGTGCGAAAACGCCCGTACCTGGCTGACCTCCGGCATATCAATTTCTTTCCAGCGCCAGCCGTTGCTGCGCCCAAAGACTTCGGACAAGGCCCGGTCTGTTGTTGCAGGCAGAATGGGCGCCACGGCCGCACAGAGTCGCGCGAAGCATCGCAGTGTCGTCGAGCCAACCCGATGCAGTGTCTGGGCTGCCTCGGGATTGGGTAGTTTTCTGGCAAGCTCCCAGGGCTTATAGGCATCCACATACTCGTTGACGGCATCCATGAGGGCCGTGAGCTCGCGCACCAGCCGAGCGGTATCGCGGTCTTCATAGGCCTGAGCAAGACTGTCTGCAGAACCCGCAAGCCGATCCTCTAGTTCTGCGTGCGCAGAACCAGGCGCAAGCAGGCGGGCATCCTGCAGCAGGCTGCCGCTAAAGTGTTTGACCACAAAGCCCGCCGATCGGCTCGCAATATTGGCAAACTTTCCGACCAGGTCGCTATTGACCTTGGCAATAAAGTCGTTGAAGTTTAGGTCCAGGTCTTCGAGGCTGCCATTGAGCTTGGAGGCAAAGTAATACCGCAGCCACTCGGGGTTGAGCTTTTGATCACTATAGCTCTGGGCGGTAATAAAGGTACCGCGCGACTTGCTCATCTTGGCGCCATCGACTGTTAAGAACCCATGGGCAAAAACGCGGGTGGGCGTTCGGTAGCCAGAGAAGTGCAGCATGGCTGGCCAGAAGAGGGTGTGAAAGTAGAGAATGTCCTTACCGATAAAGTGCACCTGCTCGGCCTCAGATTCTGGGTTCACGAACTCCAAGAAGTCTCGGTGGTTTTCGGCGCACCATTTTTTTAGACCCGCGTAATAACCAATCGGGGCATCGAGCCAGACATAAAAAAACTTACCGGGTGCACCCGGAATCTCAAAGCCAAAATAAGGTGCATCGCGCGAGATGTCCCAGTCGCCTAGGCTTGCCTGCCCGGGCTCCTCGCTCTGGGATGCTGCTGTTGCGCCATGGGCGGTAGCTCCGCCCGGCTGGTTTGCGTGGGGGGCTCTCGGGCTTGACTCCCCGAGCCATTCCTTCAGTTTATTGGCCGCCTCGGGCTGCAGCCGCCCGGATTCGAGCGCCCATTCACGCAGAAACGAAACGCAGCGCGGATCAGAGAGCCGAAAAAAGTGGTGGGCACTCTGCCGCGTAATGGGCTGTGCCCCACTGACTGCCGAGACGGGGTTTTTAAGGTCGGTAGGCGCATAGGTGGCACCACAGGCCTCGCAGGAGTCCCCGTACTGGTCTTTGGCCCCGCACTTTGGGCAGTCCCCTTTAATAAACCGGTCAGGCAGAAACATCTCGCGCACGGGGTCGTACATCTGGGCAATCTCACGCACTTCGATCAGGCCTTCGTCCTTTAGAGCCTGATAGATCTGCTCCGAGAGCTGCCGATTCTCTTCGGAATGGGTCGAGTAGTAGCGGTCGAATTGGATGCCAAAGGACGCGAAGTCTCGGGTGTGTTCCTGCCAGACCCTTTCGATGAGCGCCTCGGGGGAGATGCCCTCTTTTTCGGCCCGCAGCATGACGGGAGTGCCATGGGTATCGTCGGCACAGATATAGACCACCTCATGTCCGCGCGACCGCTGAAACCGGGCCCAGATATCAGTCTGGATGTACTCCACCAGATGCCCAAGGTGAATGGCCCCGTTGGCATAGGGCAGGGCAGAGGTAAGAAATATGACGCGCGCGGCAGGATTTAAGGCGCTGGAGGGCAGGGTGCTGGGCATGGACCGTAAGTGTAGGGCAAGACCGTTGATTCGGTGGATAATCTGCGTCATGACCATTAAGAGTGACCACTGGATTCGCCGCATGGCGGCACAACACCAAATGATTTCGCCCTTTGAGCCCGAGCAGGTGCGTAGCGCCAACGGCCAGAAGATTGTCTCGTATGGCACATCAAGCTACGGCTACGACGTGCGCTGCGCCGATGAGTTCAAGATCTTCACTAATATCAACAGCACGATTGTCGACCCCAAGAACTTCGACACCGGGTCGTTCGTAGACTTTAAGGGGCCGGTTTGCATCATTCCGCCCAATTCGTTTGCCCTGGCCCGCACCATTGAATACTTTCGCATTCCGCGTAGCACTCTGGTGGTCTGCCTGGGCAAGTCCACCTATGCCCGTACCGGCATCATTGTGAATGTCACGCCGCTTGAGCCCGAGTGGGAGGGCCATGTCACCCTTGAGTTCTCCAACACCACGCCGCTGCCGGCAAAAATCTATGCCGGCGAGGGCTGCGCCCAGATGCTCTTCTTTGAGAGTGATGAGGTCTGCTCCACATCGTATAAAGACCGCGGGGGCAAGTACCAGGGGCAGACCGGCGTAACCCTGCCCAAGACTTAGCCGCTGGGTGGTACCGACGGCCCGGGCCGGGCATAGACCAGCCGGGTACCGCTGGCCAAGTCGTGCAGGGTCTGCCGGTCTTTGCGCAGCAGGGGCACCGCAAGCCAGAGCCCGGTCACCAGGCTTGGCAGGCCAACCAGCGCGCGCACAAGCGCCTGCCTTGGCGTGGCAGGCTGTCCCGTCTGGGCATCCACCACGCGCAGCTGCAGGGTCTGCATAGGTAGCGTTACCTTGCCGCGGCTCCAGCCCCAGACAAAGTAGCCCACAAGAATGGAGAGGATAAGCAGCTGCAGGCCCAGGCGTTTGACCGTGGCTGCGGTCGATCCGGGCGCATCTTGATCCGTCTGCCCTGTGACCACGGTGTAGACAAAACTCAGTAACAGCACGGGCCCTACCAATAGGAAGGTCTCGTACCCCATCGCGACAAAACGTCTCCACACGGTTGCATTGGAGATTGCCTGGATTGTGGTCGTCTGCATCCGCTTAGCGTACCTTGTCTTAGGCGCCGTTGGCCCAAGCGGCGATGCCCATTAATGCACCACGCGCGCGAACGAGAACTCCCCGTTCTGCAGGTCGACCGGCACCACGTCATTCGGCCCAAACCGCCCTTCCAAAATAAGCTTGGCTACCGGGTTCTCGATCTGTGCCTGAATGGCCCGCTTCAAGGGCCGTGCCCCGTAGAGCGGGTCAAAGCCCACCTTGGCGATCTCATCCAAGGCCTCATCGGAGACTTCGAGTCGCAGATCGCGTTCGGCAAGCCGCTGGGCGAGCCGGTCGAGCTGAATCTGGGCAATGCTGCGCACATGGTCTCTACCCAAGGCATGGAAGATAACGATCTCGTCAATCCGGTTAATGAACTCTGGCCGGAAGTGGTTCTTTACCTCGCCCATTACCGCCGCCTTGATATCGGCTGCGGGCTGCCCCGAGAGGCGCTGTATCTCGTGCGATCCCAGGTTGGAGGTCATGACCACCACAGTGTTACGAAAGTCCACCGTGCGGCCCTGGCCGTCGGTAAGCCGTCCATCATCGAGCACCTGCAGAAGCACATTAAAGACATCGGGGTGGGCCTTCTCCACCTCGTCGAGCAGAATCACGCTGTAGGGCTTGCGCCGTACGGCCTCGGTAAGGGTGCCGCCCTGGTCGTAGCCCACATATCCTGGAGGCGCCCCAATAAGGCGCGAGACTGAATGCTTCTCCATGAACTCGCTCATGTCAATGCGTACCAGATGGTCTTCGGCATCAAACAGAAACTGGGCAAGCGCCTTACAGAGCTCGGTCTTGCCCACACCCGTGGGCCCAAGAAAAAGAAACGATCCATAGGGCCGGTTGGGGTCCGAGAGCCCTGCCCGAGAACGGCGAATGGCATCGGAGACCAGCGTGACCGCCTCGTCCTGGCCCACCACTCGCTGGTGCAGAAACCGCTCCATCTCGAGCAGTTTTTCGCGTTCGCCCTGCATCATTTTGCTCACCGGGATTCCGGTAGCCCGCGAGACGACCTCTGCGATTTCTTCGGCGCCCACCTGGGTGCGTAACAGTTTTGGCCGGCTACCTACGGCCGCCGCCGAGCCGCCCCTGGCAACAATATCGTCTGCCGTCTTGAGCTTGGCCTCAAGCTCGGGCAGCCGCCCGTACTGTAGCTCCGACACCTTCTGCCAGTCGCCCTTACGGGTGTGCTGCTCGATCTCTAGCCGCAGTCGCTCAATCTCTTCTTTGATGTGTTGGGTCCCTTGCACCGCCATTTTCTCGGAGCGCCAGATCTCCTCCAGGTCGGAGGCCTCGCGCTCAAGCCGCTTGATCTCCTCTTCAATCAGGTCAAACCGCTTCTTCGAGGCCTCGTCTTTCTCTTTGCGCACGGCTTCGCGCTCGATCTTCAGTTGAATCAGCCGTCGGTCGAGCTTATCCATCGACTCAGGCTTGGAGTCGATTTCCATCTTGATGCGGCTTGCGGCCTCATCGATCAGGTCGATGGCCTTGTCCGGCAGAAACCGGTCGGTGATATAGCGGTTTGACAATTCGGCTGCCGCGACGATGGCGGGGTCGGTAATTTCCACCCCATGATGCAGCTCATAGCGCTCCTGCAGTCCCCGCAGAATGGCAATCGTGGCCTCCACGCTGGGCTCACCCACAAGCACCTTTTGAAACCGGCGCTCTAAGGCAGCATCTTTCTCGATGTACTTGCGGTACTCGTCGAGCGTCGTGGCGCCGATGCAGTGCAGCTCTCCTCGCGACAAGGCGGGCTTCAACATATTGCCTGCATCCATGGCACCCTCGGCCTTTCCGGCGCCCACCATAGTGTGGATCTCATCAATAAAGACAATCGGGTGGCCATTCGGCCCCTGCTCGGCCATGGCGGCGACGTCCTTGAGTACGGCCTTTAGCCGCTCTTCAAACTCGCCGCGAAACTTTGCCCCTGCCAGCAGAGCCGCCATATCCAGGGTGAGCACCTTTTTGCCCTTCAGGCCCTCAGGCACCTCGCCGTTGACGATGCGCTGGGCCAGGCCCTCGGCGATCGCGGTCTTACCGACGCCGGGCTCGCCAATGAGCACCGGGTTGTTCTTGGTGCGCCGCTGCAGAATCTGGATACAACGGCGTATCT
The DNA here is from genome assembly GCA_049426285.1 of Burkholderiaceae bacterium. GTDB lineage: Bacteria > Pseudomonadota > Gammaproteobacteria > Burkholderiales > Burkholderiaceae_A > Hahnella. The sequence goes on along the minus strand of JBMSYB010000005.1, from coordinate 36,624 downwards.
CATCGTCCCGGCCGATGACGGGGTCGAGCTTTCCGGCCGTCGCCCTTTCGGTGAGGTCTACCGTATATTTCTTGAGGGCCTCTCGCTGTTCCTCAGAGTCGGCGGAGTCTACCTTTGCGCCCCCGCGCACCGCCTGAATCGCCAGTTCTAAGTTCTGGCGCGAGACGCCACTTTCGCGCAGCAGCTTGCCGGCCTCGCATTTGTCGTCTGCGAGTACGAGCAGAAAGAGCTCCCCGGCGATGAACTGATCGCCGCGCTTCTGTGCCTCGCGGTCGGTCAGGTTGAGCAGTCGGCCAAGTTCAGACCCCACGTGGATCTCGCCCGTGGCCTGGCTCACCTTGGGCAGGCGCTCCAGACTCTGCCGAAGCTCCTGGGAGAGCTTATTGGTGTTGGCTCCGGCCCGGGCCAGCAGCGACCGGGTAGATCCCTCAGACTGGTCGAGCAGGGCCAGTACCAGGTGTGGGGGCTCGATGGCGGAATTGTCCTGACCAATGGCCAGGCTCTGGGCGTCGGCGAAGGCCTGCTGGAAGGCGGTTGTGAGTTTGTCGAGTCGCATGATGCTTTTTAAGTCCTTGCAGAATGTCAGGGAGCGCTTTTTACGCGCCAGGCAGGCCATAAACCGGCCCCGCGCCATGGCTCCGAATGGTCTTGAAGATGAGGACGATCTCTGCGAATTCAAGCCATGACCCGCTTCATTTGACCTGTTTTGGGCCAAGGCCTATCATTGCCGGCTTGCCAGAACCATCGGCAATTTAACTGAGTGAATGCGATTGAACCGTCGGTTTCGGCCTCACGAGGGCTTAGATTCCGCCGATCCATCAGCTCAAAGGCCCCGTTCCAAAGCCTGTGTCGCCGGCCTCGCAAACAGCGAGAGCGGGTGGTGCCGGCGGGCAGGGATCTCTAGAACTGTTTAGGACCGAACAACATGGAAATGACTGGCGCAGAAATCCTGGTGCGATGCCTCCAGGAGGAGAAGGTGGAACACCTGTTTGGCTATCCCGGCGGGGCTGTTCTCTACATCTACGACGAAATCTTCAAACAAAAGCAGGTAAAGCACATTCTTGTGCGGCACGAGCAGGCGGCCGTGCATGCCGCAGACGCCTATGCGCGCTGCAGCGAAAAAGTGGGGGTCTGCCTGGTGACCAGTGGCCCCGGGGTTACCAATGCGGTTACCGGAATAGCCACGGCCTATATGGATTCCATTCCCATGGTAATCATCAGTGGCCAGGTACCCACCCATGCCATTGGGCTGGATGCCTTCCAGGAATGCGACACAGTGGGTATTACCCGTCCATGTGTCAAGCACAACTTCCTTGTCAAGGACGTGAAAGACCTGGCGGTCACCATCAAGAAGGCATTCCACCTGGCACAGTCAGGGCGTCCTGGCCCGGTACTGGTCGACGTGCCCAAAGACATTACGATTGCGCGCTGCAAGTTTGACTATCCTGCGCAGATAACGATGCGGTCCTACAACCCTATCGTTAAGGGACATAGTGGCCAGATTCGTAAGGCGGTGCAGATGATTCTGGCGGCCGAGCGTCCCATGGTCTACACCGGGGGCGGCGTAATCCTTTCCAATGCCTCAGACCAGCTCAACGAACTGGTAGACCTGCTGGGCTACCCCTGTACCAACACGCTCATGGGGCTTGGCGCCTACAAGGCCACCGACAAAAAGTTTCTGGGTATGCCGGGCATGCATGGCACTTACGAATGCAACATGGCCATGCAGCACTGCGATGTACTCATTGCCATAGGGGCCCGGTTTGATGATCGGGTGATCGGTAACCCCAAGCACTTTGCCCAGAACCCGCGCAAAATTATCCATGTCGATATTGACCCGTCGTCGATTTCCAAGCGGGTAAAGGTAGACGTGCCTATCGTGGGCGACGTTAAAGAGGTTCTCATCGACCTGCTTGCGCAGCTAAAAGAGGCCCTGTCGACCGGCCAGAAGCCCGCCGAAAAGCCGCTGGCCGCCTGGTGGAAGCAGATCGAAGACTGGCGCAGCGTGAACTGCCTTGCCTACAAGACCAGTGATGAATTTATCAAGCCCCAGGCAGTGGTTGAGGCCGTCTGGCGCATCACCAAGGGGGAGGCCTTTGTCACCTCCGATGTGGGCCAGCACCAGATGTGGGCCGCGCAGTATTACAAGTTTGACAAGCCTCGGCGCTGGATCAATTCGGGCGGGCTGGGCACCATGGGCGTGGGTCTGCCCTATGCCATGGGGGTGAAGTTTGTCCACCCCGAGGCCGATGCCGTATGCATCACCGGTGAGGCCTCCATTCAGATGTGTATTCAAGAGCTTTCCACCTGCCAGCAGTATCGCCTGCCCATTAAGATCGTCAACCTGAATAACCGATATCTGGGCATGGTTCGCCAGTGGCAGGAAATCGAGTACGGCAGCCGTTACTCAGAGAGCTACATGGAGTCTCTGCCTGACTTCGTAAAGCTCGCCGAATCCTATGGCCATGTGGGCATGAAGATCGAAAAACCTTCCGATGTCGAACCGGCACTCAAAGAGGCGCTGGCCATGAAGGACCGTCTGGTGTTCATGGACTTCATTACCGACCAGAGCGAAAACGTCTGGCCGATGGTGCAGGCGGGCAAGGGGCTCACCGACATGCTGCTCGGTGCAGAAGACCTCTAGGAGACAGACACCATGAAGCACATCATTTCTGTTCTCTTAGAGAACGAACCGGGGGCCCTCTCGCGTGTGGTGGGCCTGTTTTCGGCCCGAGGCTACAACATCGAAACCCTTACCGTAGCCCCTACCGAAGACCCATCAATGTCGCGCATGACTATCGTTACCCGAGGGTCGGACGAGGTTATCGAGCAGATTACCAAGCACCTCAATAGGCTTGTAGAGGTGGTCAAGCTCATCGACCTGTCTGAGCAACCCCATATCGAGCGCGAGCTGATGCTCATTAAGGTGCGCGCGGTTGGCAAAGAACGCGAAGAGATGAAGCGCATGGCAGACATCTTTCGTGGCCGCATTATCGATGTTACCGACAAGACCTACACCATTGAACTCACCGGCGACAGTAGCAAGCTCGATGGCTTTATTGAGGCCCTTGAGCCCGAGATGATCCTCGAAACCGTGCGCACGGGCTCCTCAGGCATTGCCCGCGGAGAGCGTGTCTTGCGCGTCTAAACTGCGCCTACAACATCACCCTCTATCTCCAGAAAGGACTCCCCCCATGAATGTGTTCTATGACAAAGACTGTGACCTCTCTCTGCTCAAGGGAAAGAAGATCGCCATCATTGGCTATGGCTCCCAGGGCCATGCCCATGCCCTGAACCTCAACGACAGCGGCATGAATGTCGTGGTCGGTGTTCGTAAGGGCGGGCCCTCCTGGGCCAAGGTGGAGAAGGCGGGCCTTAAAGCCGCCGAGATTCGCCAGGCGGTAGAGGGTGCTGATGTCGTGATGCTTCTGATGCCCGATGAGACCATTGCCTCGGTCTACAACGCCGACATCGCCCCTGTAATCAAGCAGAATGCCGCACTGGCCTTCGCCCATGGGTTTAATGTCCACTACGGTCAGGTCGCGCCCCGGGCAGATCTCGATGTCATCATGATTGCGCCAAAGGCTCCGGGCCACACCGTGCGCAATACCTACTCCCAGGGCGGCGGGGTACCCTGTCTGGTGGCAGTGCATCAAGACACCACCGGTAATGCCCGCAATATTGGGCTCGCCTATGCCAGCGCTATTGGCGGGGGTAAGGCGGGCATCATTCAGACCAACTTTAGGGAAGAAACCGAGACCGACCTCTTTGGTGAGCAGGTGGTACTCTGCGGGGGCACGGTCGAGCTGATCAAGGCCGGCTTCGAAACGCTCGTAGAGGCCGGCTACTCGCCCGAAATGGCGTATTTCGAGTGCCTGCACGAGCTCAAGCTGATCGTCGACCTCATTTACGAGGGCGGAATTGCCAACATGAACTATTCGATCTCTAACAACGCCGAGTTCGGCGAGTATGTCTCGGGCCCGAAGGTGGTCACGCCGCAGACCAAGGCTGTCATGAAAGAGATTCTCACCCGCATTCAAACCGGTGAGTACGCCAAAGAGTTTATTCTCGAGAACCGTGCCGGCGCGCCCACCTTGCTCTCCCGCCGTCGCCTGATGGCCGAACACCCCATAGAACAGGTGGGCGAAAAGCTGCGGGCTATGATGCCGTGGATCAAGGCCAATAAACTGGTAGACCAGTCTCGTAACTAATCGTCAACCGTTCTATGGCGCCCTTAGGCATCGCAGTCTCGCCCGATATCAGCCGCTACCCCCATCCCGTGATCGCACGGGAGGGATGGTTTTTCATCGCCCTGGCGATGAGCGTATCGGTCGTGGCTACGGGGCTTGGTGCTGGTGCCTGGGCCATTCCGCTCTGGCTTGTCTCGGCCTTCATCATTCAGTTCTTTCGCGACCCGTCGCGGGTGCCGCCCCCCGACCTTGATGCCATCGCAAGCCCCGCCGACGGGCGTATTGTCTATGTGGGGCCCGCCGAAGACCCCATCAGCCAGGTTAGGGCGCTCAAGATTAGTGTCTTCATGAACGTCTTTAACGTGCATTCGAATCGGGCGCCGATCGCCGGGCGTATTTTTAATGTGGTCTATTCGCCGGGCAAGTTTCTCAATGCCGCGCTCGATAAGGCCTCTATCGATAACGAGCGTAATGCCCTGGTCATCGTGGATGATGAGGGCCGAAGCCTTACCTGCGTGCAAATTGCCGGGCTGATCGCTCGTCGTATTCTCTGCTATGTGCAAGAGGGAGACCGGGTGCAACGCGGTGCCCGTTATGGCTTTATTCGGTTTGGGTCGCGGGTCGATGTCTACCTTCCTGTGGGTAGTCAGGCCTTGGTCTCGGTGGGCGATATGGTGCTTGCCCATAGCACAGCGGTGGCACACTGGCCCCAGCCCCCGGTACAGATCGATCCGGTTGTCGCCGACGACAATAACGAAACCGCCTCGGTAGGGGTAAGAGGGCCAATAGAAGGCGCGGCAAGTTAAGGGCTAAAGGGGTATCCTGTCGGCCATGCGAGTTCGACCTCTAAGGCGCCGGCAGACCATCTACCTGCTGCCTAATCTTCTTACCACTGCCTGTCTTTTCAGCGGCTTCTATGCCATGGTCATGGCCATGAGCAGCCAGTTTACCGAGGCGGCCGTGGCCATTTTTGTGGCCATGGTGCTTGACAGCCTCGATGGTCGGGTTGCCCGGCTCACCAATACCGCATCTGACTTCGGGGCCAATTACGACAGCCTCTCAGACATGGTTTCTTTTGGAGTTGCCCCGGCGCTCATTGTCTATGTCTGGGTGCTCAAGGACATGGGCAAGCTCGGCTGGTTTGCGGCCTTTATCTATGTTGCTGGTGCCGCCTTGCGCCTGGCCCGTTTCAATACCAACATCGAAGTGGTTGATAAGCGGTTCTTCCAGGGGCTGCCCAGCCCAGCGGCGGCAGCCCTGGTGGCGGGGTTTGTCTGGCTGATCACCGATCTGCGGGAGACCAAGCTTATCGACCTGGGCGTCTCAGAACTGGCCTGGGTGGTCTGGGGCTTGATGGTCTACGCTGGTGCCACGATGGTAAGTAACGTGCCTTTTTATAGCTTTAAAGATGCCAATCTGCGCCGAAGCGTTCCTTTTATCTTTATCGGCCTTGGTGCGGTCATTCTGGTGCTGATCTCGCAAGACCCCCCGAGCATGCTCTTCGCGCTGGTGGCCTTGTACTCCGTCTCGGGCTATGCCATGTACCTGTGGCAAAAATCCCACGGCCGCCGCGTTTCTTTGTTTGCTGATGACGAGCGAAAAGATTTATAGTTCAGGGTAATGAACGCTTTGCACCGCGCCTCTCTGCTGCTTCTACTATCCTCCTTGGGTCGACTGCGCCACGGGCGCTAACTATCGACCCCCCACCGGCAGTCCGCGCCGGCCCTCTCTCTGGCGGACCTCATTTTTAGTTTTTGTTCATATTTTTCTTAGGGAAGACAGCCATGTCCGATCGATTAATTGTGTTTGATACCACGCTGCGCGATGGCGAACAGAGCCCCGGCGCATCCATGACCCGAGACGAAAAGGTACGCATCGCGCGGCAGCTCGAGCGGCTGCGCGTCGATGTGATCGAGGCGGGGTTTGCTGCTGCCAGTCCGGGCGATTTCGAGTCGGTCCGTGCCATTGCCGAGTCGGTTAAAGACAGCACCGTCTGCTCGCTGGCCCGCGCTACCGAACGCGATATCCGCACCTCGGGCGAGGCAATCAAGCCCGCCGCCCGTGGTCGTATTCATACCTTCATTGCCACCAGCCCCATTCACATGGAAAAAAAGCTGCGCATGAACCCCGATCAGGTGGTCGAGGCCGCGGTCGCAGCCATTCACATGGCCAGGGAATACACCGCTGATATTGAGTTTTCCGCCGAGGATGCGGTCCGATCCGAGGTGGACTTTCTGGTACGAATCTTCGGCGAGGCAATCCGCGCCGGGGCGACCACCATTAATGTCCCTGATACCGTGGGCTACAGCGTTCCGGGTCAGTGGGGCCGGCTTATGGAGACACTCATTGCCCGCACGCCGGGCGCCGATAAGGTGGTCTGGTCCACCCACTGCCATAACGACCTGGGTATGGCGGTGGCCAATTCCCTCTCGGCCGTACTCGCCGGGGCGCGCCAGGTAGAGTGCACCATCAATGGGCTAGGTGAGCGGGCGGGCAATGCCAGTCTGGAAGAGATTGTGATGGCCGTTAAAACCCGGCGCGATGTCTTTGCCTGTGACACCAATATCGACACCACGCAGATCGTGCCGTCTTCGCGGCTGGTCTCTCAGATTACCGGCTACCCGGTACAGCCCAATAAGGCGGTCGTGGGCGCCAATGCCTTTGCCCATGAATCCGGCATTCACCAAGACGGGGTGCTCAAGCATCGCGAAACCTACGAGATCATGCGGGCGCAGGATGTGGGCTGGACGGCAAACCGCATCACCCTGGGCAAACTCTCTGGGCGTAATGCGTTTCGGCAGCGGCTGGAAGACCTGGGCATTGCTCCGTCAACCGAGCAGGCGCTCAATGAGGCCTTCGCACGGTTTAAGGAGCTTGCCGACCGCAAGTCGGAGATCTTTGACGAAGACCTGCAGGCTATCGTTTCGGGCGAGTCGGAGGTTAAGGCCGAGCATTACAAGCTCATCTCGCTCGCCCAGCGGTCTGAAATGGGCGAGCGTCCGGTGTCTAAGGTGGTCTTTGCCTGCGATGGCAAGGAGTTTGCCACTGAGGCCGAGGGCAATGGTCCGGTCGATGCCACGGTGAAGGCAATAGAGCAGCAGGCCAAGAGCGGGGCCGAACTCATGCTTTTTTCGGTCAATGCCATTACCACCGGCACCGAGTCTCAGGGCGAGGTCACCATGCGGCTGCAGAAGGATGGCCGGGTAGTTAATGGCGTGGGGGCTGACCCTGACATCGTGGTGGCCTCGGCGCTGGCCTACCTTAATGCCTTAAACCGGCTCTCAGCGGCTCCTAAGGCCAATCCGCAGCAGCCTTAGGACTATTCTGGCGGGGGCGCGCAGCCTTAGCCTTAGGCAGGATAAGGCTTGCGTCTAGCCCCCTTTTGAATTAGAATCAAAGGCTTATTGCAGCATCCCCGCACGCCATGCCCGGCAGGCATGAGCGCAAGTTGGCGTCATTAGGGTTTGCCCGGTTTCGGCCGCTAGCCCCCCGCCTAGGTCATTTTTAAAGGAGAAGTCATGACCGTTGCCGAAATGTCTAAGCTCGACATCGTTTCTAGTTTCCAGCGCGCCCAGGGTGATACGGGTTCGCCTGAGGTGCAGGTAGCCCTGCTTACGGCCCGCATTAACCACCTCACGGGTCATTTCAAAACCCACGCCAAAGACCACCATTCCCGTCGTGGGCTTCTCAAAATGGTGAGTCGTCGTCGCAAACTTCTCGACTATCTCAAACGTACCAATCTGCCTTCCTACCGATCGCTTATCGAAAAACTGGGCCTTCGAAAGTAATCGTTTCCTCCGCAACCGGCATCTGCACTCTCTTATGCACATGCCGGTTTTTATTGTCTCAGCGCTTCCCGGTTGACTGTGAACCAATGACTCAAAGAAAAGGAACTGTTCGTGTTCAATATTGCTAAAGAAAGTTTTTCGTTTGGTCAGCACACCGTTAGCCTCGAAACCGGAGAAATCGCCCGGCAGGCCTCTGGCGCGGTCGTCGTCAACATGAACGACACGGTGGTTCTGGCCACGGTTGTTGCCGCCAAGTCGGCAAAACCTGGCCAAGACTTCTTTCCCCTCACGGTCGACTACATGGAAAAGACCTACGCCGCCGGCAAGATCCCCGGCGGTTTTTTTAAGCGTGAGGGCCGGCCAAGCGAAAAAGAAACCCTCACCAGTCGTCTCATAGACCGTCCCCTGCGTCCACTGTTTCCCGAGGGCTTTTATAACGAGGTGCAGGTGGTCTGTACCGTCATGTCGCTCAATCCCGAAGTCGACCCCGACATTCCTGCCATGATCGGTGCCAGTGCGGCCATGGCCATCTCGGGCGTGCCCTTCCATGGGCCAATAGGCGCTGCCCGCGTGGGCTATATCGATGGCCAGTATGTGCTCTGCCCCAATAATGCCGACCTCAAGCGGTCTAAGCTCGACCTGGTCGTGGCTGGAACCGAGTCTGCGGTATTAATGGTGGAGTCTGAGGCCGACCAACTGCCCGAAGACGTCATGCTCGGGGCAGTGGTCTTTGGCCACACCCAGATGAAGGCCGCCATTGATGCCATTCATCGTCTGGTAGAAAAGGCGGGTAAGCCTGAATGGGACTGGCAGCCTGAGGCAAAAGACGAGGCCTTCGTTGCCAAGGTGACTAGCCTCGCCGAAGGGCCTCTGCAAGAGGCCTACAAGCTGCGCAACAAGCAAGAGCGGTCTAACCGCCTCAAAGAAATCTATAGCCAGGTCGAGGCCCAGTTACAGGCAGACGCCACAGCAACTGGCGTAGCACTGCCTGCCGGTAACCTGGTAAACGACACCCTCTTTGGCCTGGAGGCCAAGGTGGTACGCGGCCAGATTCTTAATGGGGAGCCGCGCATCGATGGCCGAGACACCCGCACCGTGAGGCCTATTAGCATTCGCTCCGGTGTTCTGCCTCGTGCCCACGGCTCGGCACTCTTCACCCGAGGCGAAACCCAGGCCCTAGTGGTTGCCACCCTAGGCACCAACCGTGATGAGCAGATCATCGATGCGCTAGGCGGTGAGTATCGCGATCGGTTCATGCTTCACTACAACATGCCTCCCTATGCCACTGGCGAATGCGGCCGCGTGGGTACGCCCAAGCGCCGCGAAATCGGCCACGGGCGCCTGGCCAAGCGAGCCCTTATAGCCGTGCTGCCTTCTACCGAAGACTTCGCCTATTCCATGCGTGTGGTCAGCGAGATCACCGAGTCCAACGGGTCGTCCTCCATGGCATCGGTCTGCGGTGGCTGTCTGGCCCTCATGGATGCCGGCGTTCCCCTCAAGGCCCATGTCGCGGGCATTGCCATGGGCCTAATCAAAGAGGGCGGTCGTTTTGCGGTGCTTACCGATATTCTTGGCGATGAGGACCACCTTGGCGACATGGACTTCAAGGTGGCAGGCTCTGAAATCGGCGTTACCGCGCTGCAAATGGATATCAAGATCCAGGGCATTACCAAAGAGATCATGCAGGTGGCGCTGGCCCAGGCCAAAGATGCACGCATGCATATTCTGGGCAAGATGAAAGAGGCCATGGGCCATGCCCGCACCGAGCTCTCCGAATACGCGCCCCGGCTGTACAACATCAAGATCAATCCCGAGCGCATTCGAGACGTCATTGGTAAGGGGGGTGCCACCATCCGCGCCATTACCGAAGAAACTGGCACCACCATTGATATCGATGAGTCCGGCAGCATTACTATTGCGGCCACAACCGCAGAGGCTGCCCGCGCCGCAATTAAGCGTATCGAAGAGCTTACCGCCGAGGTCGAGGTCGGCAAAATCTACGAGGGATCGGTTCTGCGTCTGCTCGAATTCGGTGCCATCGTTTCGATATTGCCGGGCAAGGATGGCCTGCTGCATATCTCTCAAATTGCCAACGAGCGCGTAAACCAGGTCTCTGACTTCCTCAAAGAAGGCCAGGTGGTCCGGGTTAAGGTAATCGAGGCCGACGACAAGGGTCGGCTGCGTCTTTCCATGAAGGCTGCCAGTGAAGAGGCATCGGCACAGCAGGCAGCTGCCCAAGAGCCGGCTGCCTCCTAACGATCACCGCGCTTCCCAACGCTCACCATTCAAGATCCCCGTGCGCAGGCCGCTTGTCATTGGAAACTGGAAGATGCATGGCGACATGATCGCCAATGAGGCGCTGTTGTCCGAACTCTTAGCGACTGCCGAGCGCAGTGGGTTTTCGCCCAGTCGCGTGCAGGCAGGGGTGGCGGCCCCGGCTCCGTACCTGTTTCAGGTGGCCACGCGGCTGCGTGGCCGGGGGTTCGACTGGGGTGCCCAGGATGTCTCAGACCAGTCTTCGGGTGCATTCACCGGAGAAGTCTCTGCCACCATGCTGTCCGACTTTGAGTGTCAGTTCTGTCTGGTTGGTCATTCTGAATGCCGGTCAAGGTCGGGTCATACCGACGCCCGGGTAGCGCTAAAGGCACAGCAGTTGCTATCAAAGGGCATTGTGCCGGTCATCTGCGTGGGCGAGTCGCTAGCAGAGCGGCAGGCGGGTAGGGCGGTCGCCCTGGTGTCCGAGCAGGTACGTGGTGCCACTGCGCCGTTGTCTTCCGAGGCATTACAAACAATCGCGATCGCCTATGAGCCGATCTGGGCAATCGGTACCGGCCAGACCGCCTCTGCTGCAGATGCTCAGGCCATGCATGCCGCGATTCGGGGGGTCCTTGCCGAGCGATCCCCTGAAGGGGCAGCATCGGTACGCATACTCTATGGCGGCAGTGTCAAGGCCTCTCTTGCCGCCGACCTGTTTATCCAGCCAGATATCGATGGTGCGCTGGTGGGCGGCGCATCCCTGCATGCCCAAGAGTTCTGGTGCATCGTACAGGCGGCGCAGGCGCTTCCTTTAACCGTGGAGTAACTACCCTATGGACTGGCTCACCAACCTTTTGCTTGTCATCCAAGTTGTCTCTGCTGTCGCCATTATTGTGCTGGTGCTGCTGCAGCAGGGCAAAGGGGCCGACCTCGGCGCCGCCTTCGGTTCGGGCAGCGCCGGCTCGGTTTTTGGGGCCTCAGGCTCTGCCAATTTCCTGTCTCGTTCTACCGCCTTGCTTGCAGTGGTGTTTTTTTCGTCCACCCTGGCCTTGTCCTACATGGGTAGCCGGGATTTGCGGGCCTCGTCCTCAGGAGGCGGTATTATGGAGTCTATTCCGGGGTCAGTTCCGGGGGCTGTGTCGCCCGAACTGCCCCCGGTACCGGTAGCGCCCAAAGAGGATGCGCCGGCGAAATAAACAGCGGTAGGCCGACGTGGTGGAATTGGTAGACACGCTATCTTGAGGGGGTAGTGGCGAAAGCTGTGCGAGTTCGAGTCTCGCCGTCGGCACCAAAAAGGGGGGGCCTATGAGCCTAGAGTCATATCTGCCAGTGCTGTTGTTTATTCTGGTCGGCATCGCCGTGGGCGTGGGCCCTATGGTTTTGGGCAAGTTAATCGGCCCAAACCGCCCTGACTCCGAAAAGCTTTCCCCCTACGAGTGCGGATTCGAGGCCTTCGAAGACTCCCGCATGCAGTTCGATGTGCGCTACTACCTTGTGGCAATTCTTTTTATTCTCTTCGACCTCGAGATCGCCTTTCTCTTTCCCTGGGCCGTAGCCTTGCAAGACATCGGCTTTTTCGGCTTCATGGCTATGATGATCTTTCTGGCCATTCTGGTGCTTGGCTTCATCTACGAGTGGATGAAGGGCGCTCTCGACTGGGAGTAAGGCTATGGCAATCGATGGCGTTCTTAAGCAGGGCTTTATCACCACCACGGCCGACCAGGTCATCAACTGGACCCGTACTGGCTCTCTCTGGCCTATGACATTCGGGCTGGCCTGCTGTGCTGTCGAAATGATGCACGCGGGGGCATCCCGTTACGACCTCGATCGTTTCGGCGTGGTCTTTCGGCCCAGCCCTCGTCAGTCCGACCTCATGATTGTGGCCGGCACGCTCTGCAACAAAATGGCGCCCGCCTTGCGTAAGGTCTACGACCAGATGCCCGAGCCCCGATGGGTACTCTCCATGGGTTCATGCGCCAACGGCGGCGGCTACTATCACTACTCGTATTCGGTTGTCCGCGGATGTGACCGCATTGTTCCCGTTGATATCTACGTGCCTGGCTGCCCTCCCACGGCCGAGGCACTGCTCTACGGAATCATGCAGCTGCAAAACAAAATAAAACGCACCAGTACCATCGCCCGCGACTAGGCTATGTCCTTAGGCTTATTTTCTGTTTATGTCCAGCTCTGCTAACGCTAATCCTAGCTCTGTGGCAGGCGATAACGCCGCGCCTGTACCGGCCGTTTCAGCAGAGCAGTCGCTTGCTGCGCTTGCCTGCGAAAGGCTGGGGCCGATGGTGGTGCGCAGGCATATCAGCCTTGGTGAGGCCACTGTTGAGGTCGCCGCATCCCATTATCTGGTAGCGGCTGAGGCACTGCGCGATGCGCCTGGCCTGGAGTTCGATACCCTAATCGACCTCTGCGGCGTCGACTACCAGACCTACAAAGACGGGCGTTACGAAGGGCCACGGTTTGCCGTAGTCACCCATTTGTTGTCGGTCACCTGCAACCAACGGCTGCGTCTGCGGGTCTTCTGTCCCGATGACGATCTTCCTTTGGTGTCATCGCTCACCAGCATCTGGCCGGCGGCGGGCTGGTACGAGCGTGAAGCCTTCGACCTCTTTGGCATTGTCTTCGAGGGCCATGAAGACCTCCGTCGCATTCTTACCGACTATGGCTTTGCCGGCCATCCGTTCCGAAAAGATTTTCCGCTCTCGGGCTATGTCGAGATGCGCTACGACCCCGAGCAGCGGCGCGTTATTTATCAGCCGGTCACTATTGAGCCGCGAGATATTACCCCGCGGGTGATTCGAGAAGAGCAATATGGCCGAACTTAAAAACTACACCCTAAACTTTGGCCCGCAGCACCCGGCTGCGCATGGTGTTTTGCGACTGGTGCTCGAACTCGATGGCGAGGTAGTACAGCGTGCAGACCCCCATATTGGGCTGCTGCATCGTGGCACCGAAAAGCTTGCCGAGTCCAAGACCTTTCTGCAGTCAGTGCCCTATATGGACCGCCTCGACTACGTCTCGATGATGTCTAACGAGCATGCCTATGTCATGGCCATCGAAAAGCTGTTGGGAGTTACCCCGCCGATTCGGGCCCAGTACATACGGGTGATGTTTGACGAGATCACGCGAATTCTGAATCACCTGCTCTGGATCGGCGCACACGGCCTTGATGTCGGCGCCATGGCCGTGTTTCTCTACGCCTTTCGCGAGCGTGAAGACCTGATGGACTGCTACGAGGCGGTATCGGGGGCCCGTATGCATGCGGCCTACTATCGGCCCGGTGGCGTCTATCGCGATCTTCCCGATGCCATGCCCCAGTATCAGGTAAATCGTCTGCGCAGCAAGTCGTCGGTGCGCAGGCTCAACGAAAACCGTCAGGGCTCTCTTCTCGATTTCATCGAAGACTTTACCCAGCGGTTTCCCAAGTGTGTTGATGAATACGAAACCCTGCTCACTGACAACCGTATCTGGAAGCAGCGACTGGTGGGCATTGGGGTGGTCAGCCCCGAGCGGGCCAAGGCCCTGGGCTTTACGGGGCCCATGCTGCGGGGTTCAGGGGTTGAATGGGATCTGCGCAAGACCCAGCCCTACGAGGTCTACGACCAGCTCGACTTCGATATTCCCGTGGGCACCGAGGGCGACTCCTACGACAGGTATCTGGTGCGCATGGCCGAGATGCGCGAGAGCAACAAGATTATTTCCCAGTGCGTGCAGTGGCTGCGGGCTAATCCTGGGCCGGTAATGACCAATAACCACAAGGTGGCCCCACCCCCGCGCACCGGCATGAAGTCCAACATGGAGGAGCTTATCCACCACTTCAAGCTCTTTACCGAGGGCTTTCATGTGCCAGAGGGTGAGTGTTATGCGGCGGTGGAGCACCCCAAGGGGGAGTTCGGCATCTACCTTATTTCAGACGGCGCCAACATGCCCTATCGCGTGAAGATTAGGGCGCCGGGTTTCGCGCATTTGCAGGCGCTCGACGAAATGTCTCGTGGCCATATGATTGCCGATGTGGTCACATTAATTGGCACCCAAGACATTGTTTTTGGGGAGATCGACCGATGAGCCTTCAGATGCCCATAGACTTGGCGGGCGGCCTTCAGCCCGCCCAGCGGCAGTTGTCTGAGTCTGCCTATCGTCAGATCGACAAAGAGCTTGCCAAGTATCCGGCTGATCAGAAGCAGTCGGCGGTCATGGGGGCCCTGCGCATCGCCCAGACCGAAAAGGGGTACGTGTCACCGGCCCTCGAGGCCGAAATCGCTGCCTATCTCGATATGGCCCCCATGGCCGTGCACGAGGTCGCTACCTTCTACAACATGTACGACCTGGCCCCGGTGGGTCGTTACAAAATCACCGTCTGTACCAACCTTCCCTGTGCCCTTCGCAGCGGCGGTCAGGCAGCCGAATACCTCAGGGCAAAGCTGGGCGTGGGCTTTCACCAGACCACCGCCGATGGCATGTTCACGCTCAAAGAGGGCGAGTGCATGGGCGCCTGTGGTGATGCCCCGGTTATGCTGGTGAACAACCATCGTATGTGTAGCTTTATGTCTAACGACCGTATCGACGCGCTGCTCGACGAGCTGCGTGCGGATGCCGCTTCCAAGGGAGACGCTCATGGGCGCGCCTGAAGTCCCGTTTATAGACACCTGTTTTCATGGGCGGCATATCGCGCCGCAGATTCTTGCCGGGCTCAGCCCCGATGGCTGGCGGCTCAAAGACTACGAAGCCCGCGACGGCTATAAGGCGCTCAAAAAAATTCTGGGTGCCGATGGTGGCCCTGGAATGACCCAAGAAGAGGTGATTGCCCAGATCAAGGCCTCTTCCTTGCGGGGGCGCGGCGGCGCGGGGTTTCCAACGGGGCTGAAGTGGAGCTTCATGCCCGCGAAACTTCCCATTCAAAAGTATCTGGTCTGTAACTCTGACGAGGGAGAACCCGGTACCTTTAAAGACCGGGACATCCTTCGCTATAACCCGCACATCGTTATTGAAGGCATGGCCATAGCCGCCTATGCCATGGGCATTACGGTGGGCTACAACTATATTCATGGCGAGATCTTCTCGGTCTACCAGCGCTTTGAAGAGGCGCTCGAAGAGGCACGGGCGGCTGGCTACCTCGGTAGTAACATCTTGGGCAAGGGCTTTAACTTTCACTTGCATGCCCACCATGGCTATGGCGCCTATATCTGTGGTGAAGAAACCGCGCTGCTCGAATCGCTCGAAGGCAAAAAAGGCCAGCCCCGCTACAAGCCCCCGTTTCCTGCAAGCTATGGCCTGTACGGCAAGCCCACCACCATTAACAACACCGAAACCTTTGCGGCTGCACCATGGATTATCCGTAATGGCGGCGAGGCCTACCTTGCCGTTGGCCGCCCCAATAACGGGGGTACCAAGGTCTTTTCGATTAGCGGCGACGTCGAGCGGCCTGGCAATTACGAAATTCCCTTAGGCACCCCTTTTGCCAAGCTTCTCGAACTCGCAGGTGGCATGCGCGATGGTAAAAAATTAAAGGCGGTGATTCCCGGCGGGTCCTCCATGCCGGTGTTGCCAGCCGAGATCATGATGGCCACTGACATGGACTACGACTCCATCGCCAAGGCGGGGTCGATGCTGGGCTCAGGCGCAGTCATCGTCATGGACGAAACCCGGTGTATGGTGCGCAGCCTCTTGCGGCTTTCATACTTCTACTATGAAGAGTCCTGCGGCCAGTGCACGCCCTGCCGCGAGGGCACCGGATGGCTCTATCGCATGGTCAAGCGTATCGAAGAAGGCAAGGGCACGCCCGAAGACCTTGGGCAGCTCAACCGCGTTGCCGACAATATTCAAGGCCGCACCATCTGCGCCCTGGGCGATGCGGCAGCCATGCCGGTGCGGGCCTTTGTTAAGCATTTCCGCAGCGAGTTCGAACACCACATCACCCACAAGACCTGCATGGTGGCCAACTATGATTGAGCTCGAGATCGACGGCCAGAAGGTCGAGGTAGCCCCGGGCAGCATGGTCATGGATGCGGCCACCAAGCTGGGTCTCTACGTACCGCATTTCTGCTATCACAAGAAACTATCCATTGCAGCCAACTGCCGCATGTGTCTTGTAGAAGTGGAAAAGGCACCCAAGCCACTACCGGCCTGTGCCACGCCGGTCACTGCGGGCATGAAGGTCTATACAGCTTCCGAGAAAGCCAAGATCGCCCAGAAGGGGGTCATGGAGTTTCTGCTGATCAACCATCCCCTTGACTGCCCCATCTGCGACCAGGGCGGTGAGTGTCAGCTGCAAGACCTGGCCGTGGGCTATGGACCGTCAGCATCACGGTATACCGAAGAGAAGCGGGTGGTCTTTCATAAGCCCATGGGCCCGCTTATCTCGGCCGAAGAAATGTCGCGCTGTATTCACTGCACGCGATGCGTGCGGTTTGGGCAGGAAATCGCCGGCGTGATGGAACTCGGCATGGCCGGTCGGGGCGAGCACTCCGAGATCATGTCCTTTGTGGGCAATGCCATTGAGAGCGAACTCTCGGGCAATATGATCGACATCTGCCCCGTAGGCGCCCTTACCAGTAAGCCGTTTCGGTATAGCGCCCGTACCTGGGAGCTCTCGCGCCGCCGCTCGGTAAGCCCTCACGACAGCCTTGGCGCTAATATTGTCGTGCAGTCAAAAAACGGCAAAGTGATGCGCGTGGTGCCCTACGAAAATGATGCCGTTAACGAATGCTGGATCTCTGACCGCGATCGGTTTTCCTACGAGGGGCTCAACGTGGAAGACCGTCTCACCGTGCCCATGATCCGAGAGGCCAACGGCCAGTGGCGTGAGGCAGACTGGCAGGAGGCCTTATCGAAATCGGCAGACCTGCTCAAGCAGGCAGCCTCGCGTGGGGCCAATAGGGTGCGCGGGCTGGCGGCGCCGATTTCCACCTTAGAAGAAATGAGCCTGCTGGCGCAGGTGGTGCGTGGCCTGGGTAGTGATGCCATCGATTTTCGGCTCGGGCTCACCGACCCGCAATTCGACTCAGGCCGGTCTGGCATTCCTGGGCTGGGCATTCCCCTGGCCAGCCTGTCCTCGGTGGAGCGTGTCTTCATCGTTGGCAGCCAGTTGCGCGCCGAGCAGCCTCTTATCGCCCAGCGTATTCGGCAGGCGGTGCGTCATGGCGCCGAGGTTAATACCTTAAATGCCTGGGCCGAGCCGCTTCTCATGCCTGTGCATAACAGTATCGTGGCATCTCCGCTCGACTGGGATGCCTTTCTGCAGACCCTGGTGGATCTTGCGTCAGGGGCCAAGGCCAAGACCAAGGCCAAGACCAAGGCCGCAGCAGACCAGCCTTTTCCGGCCCAGGCACAGGCGGTCTTCCAGTCACTTAGTTCGGCTCCCGGGGCCGGCGCAAAAACAGCCATCCTTGCAGGCGCCGGGCTCTTGGGCCACCCGCAGGCAGCGCTCCTCTTATCGCGTCTGCAGAAGCTTGCCTCCGCGCTTGGCGCGCACCTGGGGGTTCTGCCCTCTGGGGCCAATGGGCTTGGGGGCTACCTGGCCCATGCGGTACCAAGCCAGGGCGGGCTCAATACCGCGCAGATGTTTGATGCACCGATTGCCGCCTACGTCTTGTTAAACGGTGAGCCTGCACTCGATCTGCCCTTTGCACCGCAGGCGGTTAAGACCCTCAAAGATTCACTGGGTGTGGTGGCGCTCACCAGTTATCGTTCGGCGGTCGAAGATGTCGCCAGTATCATGCTGCCTATTGC
This sequence comes from Burkholderiaceae bacterium, assembly GCA_049426285.1. Classification (GTDB taxonomy): domain Bacteria; phylum Pseudomonadota; class Gammaproteobacteria; order Burkholderiales; family Burkholderiaceae_A; genus Hahnella. The sequence continues at coordinate 18,650 of JBMSYB010000005.1, read as the reverse complement.
CCCGTTTACCGAGACCTCGGGCAGCTTTGTGAACCTCGAAGGCCGGCTGCAGACCTTTCAGGCCGTGGTTCCTCCCGAGGGACAGACCCGTCCGGGATGGAAGGTGCTGCGGGTTCTGGGTAATCTTCTTGGGCTCGAGGGCTTTTCCTTCACTGATTCAGAGCAGGTGCGGCGTCAGGTCCTTCCCGACGTCAAAGATGGTCAGCTTGTCTCTGGTCTGGAGTTTCAGTTCGCGCCCCCTGCAGGCGCCTCGCACCACAATGATCTTAAGGCCCAGGCGGCCACCGCGCCGCTCTACCGGGTGTCTGACATGCCCATCTACCTTACCGACCCGATTGTTCGGCGGGCCAAGAGTCTGTTGCAGACTCGCCAGTCCGCGGTGCCCAAGGCCTGGTTTCATCCAGCAGACCTTCCATCGATGGGGCTGGCACCGGGAATGACCTGTGCGGCGCGACAGGGCAGTGTCGAAGCCCTGTTTGAGGTGGGCGCGGATGCTAGCCTGGCTCAGGGGCTGGTGCGTCTATCTACCGGGCATCCCGCAGCTGCGGCCTTAAACATCGCCTTTGGCCCGCTACAGGTGCGGGCGGTTACTAAGGCAGTAGCCACTGCCGAGGTGGCATGAGGATGGGTTCATGACCGACTGGGTGCAGACACTGAATGCCACGGGCAGCCTCTATCTGGGGGGCGCCTGGCCAGTAGTCTTCACGCTCATGAAGATCATGGCCGTGGTGGTGCCTATTCTGGGAGCGGTGGCCTATCTCACGCTCTGGGAGCGCAAGCTTATCGGCTGGATGCATGTACGGCTCGGGCCCAATCGCGTGGGGCCGCTGGGTCTTTTGCAGCCCATCGCCGACTCGCTCAAGCTGCTTACCAAAGAAATTATCCTGCCCGCGCAGGCGAACAAGGGGCTGTATATTCTTGCCCCCATCATGACCATCATGCCGGCTCTGGCTGCCTGGGCAGTCATTCCCTTTGGCCCCGATGTGGTGCTGGCCAATATCAATGCCGGGCTGTTGTTTCTGTTGGCCATTACCTCGCTGGAGGTCTACGGGGTTATTCTGGCCGGATGGGCCTCGAACTCTAAGTACGCCTTCCTTGCTGCCATGCGCGCCTCGGCCCAAATGGTGTCTTACGAACTGGCGATTGGTTTTGCGCTCGTTGTGGTCTTGATGGTCTCCGGAAGCCTCAACCTGACCGAGATCGTGCTCGCCCAGCAGCGGGGTGAAATGCATAGCCAGGGCCTGAATTTCCTGTCGTGGAACTGGCTGCCTCTGCTGCCAATATTCGTCGTCTACTTTATCTCGTCGGTGGCTGAGACCAACCGCCATCCTTTTGATGTTGTAGAGGGCGAATCCGAGATTGTTGCAGGACACATGGTGGAGTATTCCGGCATGGCCTTTGCCATCTTCTTCCTGGCCGAGTATGCCAACATGATCCTGCTCTCCATGCTCGCGGCGATTATGTTTCTGGGCGGATGGGATGCGCCGGTTGCGGCACTCTCGTTTATTCCTGGCTGGATCTGGCTGGGTGCCAAGACCTTCTTTGTGGTCAGTATGTTTATTTGGCTGCGCGCCTCGTTCCCGCGCTATCGCTACGACCAGATCATGCGACTGGGCTGGAAGATCTTCATTCCGGTAACGCTGGTCTGGCTGGTGGTGGTGGGCGCCTGGATGCAGACCCCTTTTAACATCTGGAAGCCCTGAGACCTGAAGGACTATCTGCCATGACCGCGATCGTTCAGTTCTTTAAATCGTTTCTTTTGCTCGAGATGCTTCTCGGCCTCTCGGTTACCGGGCGCAACCTTTTTGCCCGCAAGATCACCGTGCAATACCCTGAAGAAAAGACGCCGATGTCGCCGCGGTTTCGCGGGCTGCATGCCCTGCGCCGCTATCCGAATGGGGAGGAGCGTTGTATTGCCTGCAAGCTCTGCGAGGCGGTCTGCCCGGCCAAGGCCATTACCATCGAGTCTGAGGTGCGCGACGATGGCTCGCGCCGCACCACCCGCTACGACATCGACCTCACCAAGTGTATTTTTTGTGGCTTTTGCGAGGAAAGCTGCCCAGTCGACTCGATTGTCGAGACCAATATTCACGAGTACCACGGCGAGAAGCGCGGGGACCTGTATTTCACCAAGGAGATGCTGCTGGCAGTGGGCGACCGGTATGAGGCCGAAATCGCCCAGGCGCGCCAGCAAGATGCCCCTTACCGCTAGACTCATTTCATGATCACAGCCACTGCCAGTCTTTTTTATATCTTCGCTGCCATCTTGGTGTTTGCCGCGGTGAAGGTCATCACTGCCCGTAACCCAGTGCATGCGGCGCTCTACCTGGTGCTGTCGTTTTTTACTGCAGCGGCCATCTGGCTGCTACTTAAGGCCGAGTTTCTGGCGATTGCCCTGGTGCTCGTCTATGTGGGCGCGGTCATGGTGCTTTTTTTGTTTGTGGTCATGATGATCGACTTCGATCTGGCCCGGCTGCGGCAGGGCTTCTGGTCTAACCTGAAGGTGGCTCTGCCCGTAGGGATACTCATCATATTTGAGATGTCTGCCGTACTGCTGCGCAGCTTTAAGGTGCCGGAGACCGCTGTGCCCGAGATCACCGAGCCCAGCAATACCAAGGCGTTGGGCATGGTGCTCTATACCGAATACTTTTTTGCCTTTCAGATTGCTGCGGTGCTGCTCCTGCTGGCCATGGTGGCAGCCATTGCGCTTACGCTGCGTAAGCGCAAAGACGCCAAGGGCCAAGATCCCGCAGCCCAGGTTCGGGTGCGGGCCCAAGACCGTCTGCGTATGGTTTCGTTTCCCAAGGCGGCCGCCTCAAAGGCCAAAGACGCATGATTACCCTGGCGCATTACCTTATTCTGGGCGCGATCTTGTTTGCCTTGAGCGTGATCGGCATCTTCATGAACCGCAAGAACCTGATCGTTCTGCTCATGGCAATCGAACTCATGCTGCTTGCCGTGAACCTGAACTTCATCGCCTTCTCGCACTATCTCGGAGACCTCGCTGGGCAGGTCTTTGTCTTCTTCATTCTTACTGTGGCTGCCGCAGAGTCCGCCATTGGGCTTGCCATCCTGGTGGTCTTGTTCCGAAACCTCAAGACCGTCGAGGTCGAGCGGCTGGACTCGTTAAAGGGCTGATCGATGGTTACGGTCTATCTTATTGCTGCCTTGGCGCCTTTGGTCGGAGCCATTGCGGCAGGTCTTTTTGGGCACCGGCTTGGCAGGGTCAATAGCCATCGGGTCACCATCGCCGGGGTTGCCATCTCTCTGATTGCCTCTCTGGTGGTCTTCTTTGATGTGCTGCAGGGGGGAGTTTTTAACGGCACCGTGTACACCTGGGCCACCATTGGGGGGCTGAAGTTTGAAGTTGGGTTCCTCATAGACACCCTCACGGCCACCATGATGGTGGTGGTCACCTCGGTGTCCTTGGCTGTGCATGTCTACACCATTGGATACATGGAAGAAGACCCTGGCTATCAGCGGTTCTTCAGTTACATATCGCTATTTACCTTCAGCATGCTCATGCTCGTTATGAGCAACAACTTCCTGCAGCTCTTTTTTGGCTGGGAGGCGGTGGGCCTTGTCTCGTACCTGCTCATTGGCTTTTGGTACAAAAAGCCCACAGCCATTCATGCCAACCTCAAGGCCTTTCTGGTCAACCGGGTGGGCGACTTCGGTTTTATCCTGGGCATCGGCCTGCTGCTGGCCTATGCCGGTAGCCTCAACTATTCCGAGGTATTTACTGCCCGCGAGGCGCTGGCCACCCAGACCATTTCGCTTATTCCCGGCCAAGACTGGTCCTTACTTACGGTTGCCTGTATCTGTCTGTTTATCGGGGCCATGGGCAAGTCGGCGCAGTTTCCCTTGCATGTCTGGCTGCCCGATTCCATGGAAGGGCCCACGCCTATCTCGGCCCTGATTCATGCGGCCACCATGGTGACGGCGGGCATTTTTATGGTGGCCCGTATGTCGCCACTGTTTGAGGTCAGCGATACCGCCCTGATGGTGGTGATGGTTATCGGCGCGATTACCGCCCTTTTCATGGGCTTTCTGGGCATCGTGCAGAACGATATCAAGCGGGTTGTGGCCTATTCCACGCTCTCGCAGCTAGGCTATATGACGGTTGCCCTGGGGGCATCGGCCTATTCGGTGGCGGTCTTCCATCTGGTCACCCATGCCTTCTTTAAGGCCCTGCTATTCCTGGCTGCGGGCTCGGTAATCATCGGCATGCACCACGAGCAAGATATGCGCCATATGGGCGGGCTCTGGAAGAAGATGCCCATTACCTACACCGTGTCGCTCTTGGGCTCTCTGGCCCTCATTGGGGCGCCCCTGTTCTCGGGTTTTTATTCCAAGGACATGATTATCGAGGCTGTTCGTGCCTCTACCCTGATGCCGGCAACGGTGGTCTATGTAATGCTGCTGGTGGGGGTCTTTGTTACGGCCTTCTACAGCTTTCGCATGTTCTTTCTGGTCTTTCACGGCAAGCCACGCTGGGGGCAGGCCGGGGCGCATGGCGGGCATGGGCATGGCCATCATGAGCCCCACGAGTCGCCCTGGGTGGTCACCGGCCCGCTCATCTTTCTAGCCGTTCCCTCGGTAGTGCTTGGTGGGCTTGCTATCGGCCCCATGCTCTTTGGCGACTTCTTTGCCAACGTGATCTTTGTCTCTGAGGCCCACCCTGCCATGGGCGTGCTGGCTGGTCATTACCATGGGGCATGGGCCCTGGCGCTGCATGCGGTGCAAACCTGGCCGTTCTGGCTGGCCCTTGCCGGGGTAGCCATGGCGTATCTCTTCTACATCGTTGCCCCTTCCGTTCCGCAGCGCATTCAAGAAACTTTTTCGGCGGTGCACCGGCTACTCTTAGAGAAGTACTACCTCGACCGGTTCAATGAATTCTTTTTCGCAGGGGGCGCCCGGCAGCTTGGTCAGGGTCTCTGGCAGAAGGCCGACCAGGGTGTGATCGACAGCTTCATGGTCAATGGGTCGGCCCGCATGGTTGCAACCTTGGCGGGAATCCTGCGGCTCGGACAGACCGGTTTCTTGTACCACTATGCCATTGCCATGATCTTAGGAGTCGCGCTTCTGCTCTGGTGGTTTGCGCCTATGCCCATGCCGGCAGCCCCAGCCTCGTAGCGGCCCGAAGTCACCCTCTATGACAGAACCTTCCTCCCCTGTACTACTTGCGGCAACGGTGCCTTGGCTTTCTTTATCTATCTGGCTGCCTATTCTGGCGGGTATCGCGGTAGTGATTTATGGTCGCAACCTGCAGTCTGCGGCGGAAATTCTCAGGCTCAAAAAGTTGGCCTTTGGGGGTAGCGTTGTCAGCCTTCTGGTAACCCTGCCGCTTATCTTCGGGTTTGACGCCAGCCATGCCGGGTTTCAGTTTGCCGAGCGGCTGGTCTGGATCGACCGGTTCAATATCCAGTACCTGCTCGCCGTAGACGGCCTGTCGGTCTGGTTCATTCCGCTTACTGCCCTTATTACCGTCATCGTCATTCTTGCTGGCTGGGAATCGATCCAAGACCGGGTCGCCCAGTACATGGGGAGTTTTCTCATTCTGTCTGGCCTGATGGTTGGTGTTTTTTCCGCGTTAGACGGCCTGCTCTTCTATGTCTTTTTTGAGGCCACCCTCATTCCCATGTACCTGATTATTGGCATTTGGGGCGGGCCGCGGCGGGTCTATGCGGCGTTTAAGTTTTTTCTCTACACCCTGCTCGGGTCGCTGCTTACTCTGGTAGCCATTCTCTACCTCTATACCGCCTCGGGTAGTTTTGAGGTGCTTGCCTGGCACGCGTTGCCGCTCTCCCTTGATGCCCAGATACTTTTGTTTCTGGCCTTTCTTATGGCCTTTGCGGTGAAGGTTCCTATGTGGCCGGTGCACACCTGGCTGCCCGATGCCCACGTTGAAGCGCCCACCGGCGGCTCGGTGGTGCTGGCTGCCATCATGCTTAAGCTCGGTGCCTATGGCTTTCTGCGGTTCTCCATGCCCATTGCCCCCGATGCCTCGCAGGAACTTGCCTGGCTCATGATCTCACTGTCTCTGGTGGCTGTCGTCTATATCGGGCTGGTGGCCCTGGTGCAGCAGGACATGAAAAAGCTGGTTGCCTATTCTTCGGTGGCCCACATGGGGTTCGTTACGCTTGGGTTCTTCTTGTTTAGCCCCTTAGGCGTGCAGGGCGCCATTGTGCAGATGGTCTCCCATGGGTTTGTCTCGGGCGCTATGTTTATGTGTATCGGTGTGCTCTACGACCGCATGCATACCCGGCAGATCGCCGACTATGGCGGCGTGGTCAACCGTATGCCCAAGTTCTCTGCGCTGTTTGTGCTGTTTGCCATGGCCAATGCTGGCCTGCCTGCCACAAGCGGGTTCGTGGGCGAGTTTATGGTGATTCTTGCAGCAGTAAAGTTTGACTTCTGGATAGGGCTCCTGGCGGCCACAACGCTGATCTTTGGCGCTGCGTATACGCTCTGGATGGTCAAACGGGTGATCTTTGGTGAGGTGGCCAACGACCACGTGAACGCCCTGAAAGATACCAACGATCGGGAGTTCTGGCTGCTTATGGTGCTTGCCTTTTTTGTCATGCTCATGGGCCTGTGGCCAGCCTTGTTCACCGACCTCATGACGGTATCTGTCGACGGGCTGCTTCGGCATATGTCTGTCTCAAAGCTGCCGCTATAACCGGGTCCCTACCATGTCTGCACCCACTACCTTCGCCGATTTAAACCTGCATACGATTGCGCCGGAAATTACGTTGCTGGTGCTTCTGTCTGTCGTACTGCTGATCGAGGTGTTTAGCCGTTCACAGGCCACGCGCCTGATGCACCTTATTACCGTGGCTGGCCTTGTCGTTATTGGTGTCTGGCAGGCAGTGGCTTCTGCGAGCCTTGTGCCGACAGTGGGCATGAATGGGCTCACGGTAATCGACCCTATGGGGGCCCTGTTGAAGTCGGGGGCCGCCTTTGCCACAGCTGGCTGCTTGGTCTATTCCCGAGAGTATCTGCAGCAGCAGCGCATGGGCTTTGGCGAGTTTCATTTGTTTGCGCTTTTTGCAGCACTTGGTCAGTTCATCATGATCTCGGGTAATCATCTGCTCACTATCTATCTGGGTATCGAACTGCTGTCCCTAGCCCTCTACTCTGCGGTTGCCCTTCGGCGTGACAGTGTGGTCTCGGTTGAGGCTGCCATGAAATACTTTGTGCTTGGGGCCCTGGCCTCGGGATTCCTGCTCTATGGCATGTCGATGATCTACGGCGCCACCGGCTCGCTAGATCTCGCCACCATCGCCGATAAGGTTTCTAGCGGGGGCGCAGAGCAACTGGTCATGGTCTTTGGCACGGTGTTTTTGGTGGCTGGTCTTGCCTTTAAGCTCGGCGTGGTGCCGTTTCATATGTGGGTGCCCGATGTCTATCAGGGGGCCCCCACGGCAACCACACTGCTCATCGGTGCCGCACCAAAGTTTGCCGCCTTCGCCATTACTATTCGGCTGCTTGTCTCTGGCCTGCTGGGCGTTGCGGCAGACTGGCAGCAGATGCTTCTTGTCTTGTGTGTCTTGTCGCTGGTGGTGGGTAATTTTGTGGCCCTAGTGCAGACCGACCTCAAGCGCATTCTTGCCTACTCCACCATTGCCCATATGGGCTTTATGCTGCTGGCCATTGCCTCGGGCGTTGTCGGTGATCAGGCAGGCGGTGCGGTCGATGCCTATGCCTCTTCCTTGTTCTATGTCTTTATCTATGCCCTGACCACTCTGGGCAGCTTTGGCGTATTGCTTCTGGCAAGCCGTCAGGGCTATGAGCTTGCCTCCTTAGACGATCTTAAAGGCCTGTCGCAGTCACGGCCTATGCTTGCCTGGGTGATGCTGGTGCTGGTCTTTTCGCTGGCGGGCATTCCCCCTACCGCAGGCTTTTATGCCAAGCTGGCGGTGCTAGAGTCTGCGGTGGCCGCGGGCTATGTGGGTCTTGCCGTATTCGCCGTAATGGCTTCGCTCATCGGCGCCTTTTACTATCTGCGCATGGTTAAGGTGATGTTTTTTGATCCTCCCGCAGAGCCAGACCCTGATGCTGGGCCCGAGGGCGTGGCTGATCTCCCATCGGGCGAGGGCGAAGCCCCCGTGCGCCCATCGGGTGCAGCCGCAAACGCACTGTGTCCCGTACAGAGCTCGGTACTGTCGGTAAATGGCCTTGCCGTGCTTGCACTCGGTATTCTGCCCGGGCCCCTCATGGCCTATTGTGTCTACGCAGTAAAGGCGTCTCTGGCGGCATGAATGTCACTGCGGCGGCATTGCTCTGGCTCTTGGTGGGGTTCGTTCTTGCCAATTGGCCTTTCCTGACCGAAAAACGTTTCTTCGTTTTTGGTAAAACCCCCAAGGCGTTCTGGTTCCGTATTGTTGAAATGCTGGTGAGCTATGGCCTGCTACTGGGCTTTGGCTGGATCCTCGAGGCAAGCGTGGGCCGGGTGCAGAGCCAGACCTGGAATTTCTATGCCATCACGGCTTTGCTCTTTGTGCTCATGGCCTATCCTGGTTATGTCTGGCGGTTTCTCAGGCGGCGACCCAGTGCATGACTGCTGACCATCGTCCGCTGCTGCGTTCTGATGAGCCAGCCCTCTGGCTCAATGAGCAGCGCCTCTCGGGAGACTCGGTCTATGAGGGCGTTCTGCTGCGAATCCAGAGAGACCAGGTACGGTCTGCCGATGGCCATATGGGGGTTCGTGAGTACACCCTGCATCCCGGTGCCGCAGCAATCGTGCCCATGTTTGATGATGGCTCTCTGTTGCTCGAGCGTCAGTGGCGTTACCCACTGAATCGCAGTTTTCTGGAGTTTCCTGCGGGCAAGCTCGAGCCTGGCGAAGAGGTGCTGGTTACTGCCCAGCGTGAGCTGCGCGAAGAAACCGGATACACCGCGCGCGACTGGGCCTACCTGGGAGAGATGCATCCCGTGATCTCTTATTCCACCGAGGTCATTCACTTGTTCCTGGCCCGGGCGCTTACCGAAGGCGAGGCATTCCTAGAACGGGGCGAGTGCCTTGAGCTCGTGCGGATGCCCCAGGAGGCGCTTTTTCAGGCGATTGTCTCGGGCGAAGTCACCGATGCCAAAACCCTGGCATGCGCATTCTGGCTGCAGCGCATGTCTCTGGGCTTGTATCAGCCCGAATGGCTGACCGAACCCGCACAGCCGGGTAATCTATCTGCCGCGATGGCGGAGCGGCTGGCGTGACCGAATCTGCAGACAGTGCGAGAGCCGGCGGACCGGGAGTCACCGAATGTGGACGTTGATCCAGCGCTGGCTGCCGCTTCTCTACACCTGGTTTAGCGCGACGCTTGCGCTGTGGATTGTCGATTCTTTCTTCGAAACCATCTGGTTCGATAAGTTCGAGACGCTATTAATTAGCAGCCTGTTACTGGCCTTGGTCAATACCTTTATCAAGCCGCTGTTACTGTTACTGACACTGCCACTGGCCATCTTCACCCTAGGCCTGGCGATTCCTCTGCTCAATGGTCTCATTCTTATGGGGGTTGCCGAGGTGGTCACCGGATTTCAGATTGGCGGCTACTGGGTGAGTGTGCTTGCCGCCTTTGTCATGTCGATCATCTTGTTTCTCATCAACCTTGCCACGGGGCAGACCCGGATGCGCACCCAGTTTCAGCAGTGGTCGGCCCGGGCATCGCAGAGACCGCGTGCGGGCCACGATCCGCATACGAACGGGCCCCCGCCTCGGGGCGCTGCGCGCCCAGGGGCGCCACGAAGCGCGGAACGCGAGAAGGGCAGAAACTTCGATGATTCTGTGATTGATGTTGAGGCGCGCGAAAAGAAGGACGAGAACTAGCCTGGGGTCTGCCAGTGCCCGGTTGCCACCGGCTTTAATGCGGCTGCCCGAGTCTGAGAACCTTGCCCGGATTCATGATGTTGTCAGGATCCCAGGCCTGTTTAATCTGCCGCATAAGTGACACGGCCTCAGCGCCCAATTCTTCTTGGAGCAGTTCCATTTTGTGACGGCCCACACCGTGCTCCCCGGTACAGGTGCCCTCCAGGGCCATGGCCCGCCGCATAATGCCTTGGTTCAGTCGCTCGGCCTCTTCTACCTCAGCTGGGTCGTCTGGATTGGCCAGAATCACGCAGTGGAAGTTGCCATCGCCCACGTGACCAAACAGGGGCGCAATCAGCGGAGACTGTGCACAGTCTTCGATGGTTTCTTCGATGCACTGGGCCAGCTTCGATAAGGGCACGCAGGCATCGGTGGTGAAGGACCGTGTTCCCGGCCGCAGGTGCAGGCAGGCGAAGTAGGCATGGTGGCGTGCCGCCCAGAGCTTGGTGCGGTCCTCGGTGTTGGTGGTCCAGACAAAGTCTTCCCCACCATGGTCGTGGGCAATCTCTTGCACTGTCTGGGCTTGCTCTTGCACGCTACTGGGGCTGCCATGAAACTCCAAAAAGAGCATGGGCTGCTCTTTGAGACTGGTCTTGCTGTGGGCATTGATGGCCTTAATGGTGAGGGCATCGAGCATCTCGGCCCGGGCAATGGGCACGCCCATTTGAATGGTCTGAATCACCGTTTGAACGGCCTGACTGACCGACGAAAAGGAGCAGACCGCGCCTGAAATCGCCTCTGGCTGTGGGTAGAGACGTACTGTTACTTCGGTGATGATGCCCAGGGTGCCCTCACTGCCGACAAATAGGCGGGTGAGGTCGTAGCCGGCCGAAGACTTTCGGGCCCGCTGGGCGGTTTTCATAACTGTTCCCTGCGCGGTAACGACCGTGAGGCTAATCACGTTCTCGCGCATCGTGCCGTAGCGCACGGCATTGGTACCCGAGGCCCGGGTGGCAGTCATTCCCCCCAGGGTGGCATCTGCCCCGGGGTCGATGGGAAAGAAAAGCCCCGTATGCCGAATCTCCTGGTTGAGCTGGTTACGCGTGACTCCGGCCTGCACCGTGGCCATGAGGTCTTCCTGATGTACCGCAAGCACCTGGTTCATCTGGGTGAGGTCTAGGGATATGCCCCCCTCAAAGGCCAAGACATGCCCCTCGAGCGACGACCCCGCGCCGAAGGGAATGATGGGTACCTTGTAGTGGGCGCAGGCCTTAACAAGGTCTTGCACTTCTTCTGTGGACTGGGCAAAGACTACTGCATCGGGCGGTGTAACGGGGTAGGGAGATTCGTCTCGCCCGTGCTGGTCGCGCACGGCAGGGGCCGTGCTAAACCGCGGCCCAAAACGCATGGCGAGTTTTTCAATCAGCCCGTCGGGCAGGGGTTTTTGTGGTGCAATAGCATCGCGTTTCATATCCAGAAGATAGCAGAGTCTATGACCCCAGCGATAGAGTCCAAACTGCCCCATGTGGGCACCACCATTTTTACTGTTATGTCCGCCCTGGCCTCTGAGAAGAATGCCGTGAATCTGGGCCAGGGATTTCCGGACTTTGACTGTGACCCAGCGCTAGTTGACGCCGTAAACCTTGCCATGCGGCAGGGCCACAACCAGTACCCGCCGATGGCAGGGGTGGCAGCCTTGCGCAGCAGCATTAGCGTCAAGATCAAGACCCTCTATCGGGCCGACTACGACGCCAATGCCGAAATCACCGTTACCGCGGGTGCGACCCAGGCGATTCTCAATGCCGTGCTTGCCACCGTGCGGCCGGGCGATGAGGTGATCGTGCTCGAGCCCTGCTACGACAGCTACATTCCCAATATCGAGATGGCGGGCGGCACCGTGGTGCGGGTGCCGCTAACGCCCGGCAGCTTTCGCCCTGACTTCACCAAGATTGCTGCGGCCATCACGCCCAAGACGCGGCTCATGGTTATCAACTCTCCGCATAATCCCAGTGCCACGGTCTGGACCGATGACGAGATGCGGGCGCTCGAGGCCCTGCTCGCACCCACCCAGGTTCTGCTGATCAGCGACGAGGTCTATGAGCATATGGTCTATGCGCCGCGTAGCCATTTGAGCGCCGCGTCTTACCCCGGCCTTCGCGACCGTACCTTTGTCATTTCTAGCTTTGGCAAGACCTATCACGTAACTGGCTGGAAGGTGGCCTTCTGTGCCGCGCCGGCAAGCCTGACGGCAGAGTTTCGCAAGATTCATCAGTTCAATGTCTTTACTGTGAATACCCCGGTACAGGTGGGGCTGGCCCAGTACATGCAAAACCCAGAGCCGTATCTTTCGCTGCCGGCGTTTTATCAGCGCAAGCGTGACCTCTTTCGCCAGGGGCTGGCAAAGACCAAGTTCACGCTCCTGCCCAGCGAGGGTAGCTACTTTCAGTGTGCCCGCATCGATGGGCTCTCGGTTCCCGAAAAAAACCTAAGCGAGTCGGACTTCTGCCGTTGGCTTACCAGCGAGATTGGCGTGGCCGCGATTCCTCTGTCGGCGTTTTATGCCGACGGCTTTGACCAGCGCACCATTCGGTTCTGCTTTGCCAAGAAAGACGAAACCCTGCAGCTCGCGCTGGATCGGCTGGCGCGGCTTTAGGGCTGCCAGTTTGTTGCATTCGTTACAAGGGCACGCGGATCCCGGTAATCGGGCCAATGCGCGATGCCGCGCACACCCGGATTACGACTGGGCTTTCCCTTGAATGTCGGCTATTGCGGCCCGTGAGGTAATGCGCTGCGGGTCGGTGCAGAGTTCAATCACCGCGGGTCGGCCCGACGCTAGCGCGGCGAGCGCTTCGGTGAGTATCGGTAGAAAATCGTTTGTCTTGCGCACCTGCGCACCGAAGGCGCCGTAGGCCTGGGCAAGGGCCGCGAAGTCGGGGTTGAGCAGTTCGGTACCCCAAACCCGTTGGGGGTAGTGCCGCTCCTGGTGCATACGAATCGTGCCATACATGCCGTTATTACAGATAAGCACCAGCACTCCCGCCTGGTACTGCACGGCGGTGGCGAGTTCCTGACCGGTCATTAAAAAGCAGCCGTCTCCGGCAAAGCAGGCCACCGGGCGCGTGGGCTCTGCAAGTTTTGCGGCGATGGCTGCAGGTAGCCCATATCCCATGGCCCCGCTGGTGGGCGCCAGCTGGCTGCGAAAGCCCCGGTAGCGCCAGAACCGGTGTAGCCAGCCCGCATAGTTACCGGCCCCATTGGTAATAACTGCCTCTTCGCCGAGCGCCTCTTGCAGCTGGTGAACCACTATACCCAGGTCGACGTAGTCGCCGGCAACAGAGGATGGCTCTGCAACAGGCGGCCTGCTGTCTGCGAGATAAGCCGCATGCAGGCGTGCGGTGTTAAGGGCCCAGCGGGCATTACGCATAAGAGGTATGTGCGCCAGGCTCTGGGCAAACTCAGGCATACCACTATTGATCAGAAGATCAGCCTGGTAGACCCGCCCGAGTTCTTCTGCACCAGCATGCACATGAATCAGCGTCTGGGCGGGTCGGGGAGATTCAACCAGGGTGTAGCCACTGGTGGTCATTTCTCCTAGGCGCGCGCCAATTACCACGAGTGGGTCGGCATGCCGAATGGCCTCTGCGAGTGCCTTGTGCGGGCCGATACCCGCATGGCCGACATAGCAGGGGTGGTGGTTGTCAATGAGGTCTTGGCAGCGAAATGCGGTTGCCACCGAAAGCCCGTGGGCTTGAGCGAAGTCGGCTAGGGCCGAGCAGGCCTGCGCATTCCAGCCGCCGCCCCCGAGTAGAAGCAGAGGCTGCTTTCCGTTTTGAAGGAGCCTGCCCAGTTCTTGGAGCTGCGCTGGGGCAGGGGATGCCGCAACCCGTTGGTAATGCTGTAGCAGACGCCCGTCCGATCGCGTCGTCCCGCTGCTCGCGTTTGCTGCCGATGCGGTATGCGCAGCGACCGGTGGCTGCGGGGGCGGCGGGGCCGGCGGGAGGGAGGTCTCTGCTGCAGAGGTGGGGCTGGATGCCATCGAAAGGCTGCCGCCTAGCATGTCTTCGGGCAAGGCCAGCACCACCGGCCCTGGTCGACCCGACACGGCCAGATGAAACGCATGGCTGATCATTTCATCAATACGGTCTGCCCGGTCGATCTGCCCAACCCATTTGGCCATCTGCCCGAACATGCGCCGGTAGTCGACCTCTTGAAAGGCCTCACGTTCTACAAAGTCAGAGCCCACCTGTCCAATGAGCAGCACCATGGGGGTGGAGTCTTGGTAGGCGGTGTGCAGGCCAATGGCCGCATTGCTCGCCCCAGGCCCGCGGGTGACCACACAGACACCGGGGCAACCGGTGAGCTTGCCGTGGGCCTCGGCCATGTTGGCCGCGCCACTCTCGTGGCGACAGACCACCAGGTGGATCTGTTCGCGCAGGCTATAGAGGCCATCGAGCAGGGGCAGAAAGCTCTCGCCGGGAACGCAGAAGACGCGCGATACCCCATGCAGCGCAAGGGCCTGGGCCAGCACCAGGCCAGCCGGCTTTTCAGTCATGCGCGCTTGAACTGCCGCTTAGACTGCAACAGTGACCAGACCTTATAGGGCGTGAAGGGCACCTGAAAATCGGGCTGGGTCGTGTCGATGCCGTGTCGCGCCAGGGCATCGGCAATGGCATTGACCAGGGCCGGGGTGGCGCCGATCGTGCCGAGTTCTCCCACACCCTTCACGCCGAGAAGGTTGGTCAGGCAGGGGGTGGACTGGTCGAGCGCGGTCTTAAATTCCCCATGCATGAAGTCAGCCCGGGGCAGGGTGTAGTCCATCAGGCTACCGGTTAGCAACTGGCCCGACTCGGGATCGTAGACCATCTGCTCGCATAGCGCCTGGCCAATGCCCTGCATGGCTCCACCGTCGAGCTGGCCGAGCACAATGGTCTCATTCACCACACGCCCGACATCGTTTACCGACGAATAGGCCTCAATGCGCACGACCCCTGTGGCCGGGTCGATGGTGGCCTCACAGATATGGCAGGCGTTGGGCCAGCTGGCCGCCTCTGCCGTGGTGGTGCTATCGATGGTAATGCAGTGGTCGGCCTGGGCCTGGGCCACCTCGGCCAGCGTCTTTTTCAAGTCGGTGCCAGCCACCGTAAACACGCCTTGGGCATAGACCAGGTCGTTGGGCGAGACCTCCATGGCCTGGCCAGCCAATTGCTTGGCCTTCTCAAGGGCCTGGCTGGCACCATCAGAGGCGGCACTTCCCCCGGTAAAGAGCGAGCGCGAGCCCGCGCTGCCATAGCCATTGGCAAGATCGGTATCGCCGAGAACCACCTTGATTTTCTCAGGCGGCAGGTCAAAGACTTCTTTAACAAGTTGCACAAGGCTGGTTCGAATGCCCTGGCCCATGCCCGCGACCGCAGAGTGCAGCTCTACAGAGCCATCGCCTTGTACGACCACCCGCACGGTTTCGCTGAGCGACCCGCCGCCTGTCCATTCCAGAAAAGTAGCAATACCGAGTCCGCGCCAGAGCCCCTGCGCCGCGCTTTCTTGTGCGCGCCTCTCAAAGCCCGCCCAGTCGGCCTGGGCCACTGCCTGGTTCATCACCGATTCAAACTTGCCTGAGTCGTAGACCTGGGCCATGGGGTTTTTGTAGGGCATCTGGTCGGGCCGAATAAAGTTGCGCCGACGAAGTTCGAGGCGATCAATGCCAGTAACGCGCGCCGCCTCGTCCATGAGCCGCTCGATGGTAAGAATGGCTTCGGGTCTTCCGGCGCCCCGGTAGGGGCCGGTAGGCGCCGTATGGGTCATAAAGCCCTGATACCGAAAGTGCACCGTGGGAATGTCATAGACCCCGGTCTGCACCCGTGGGCCGATCATGATCTGAATGGCCACACCTGCGATCGTGGGATAGGCCCCGAGGTTGGCTGCGCCGTGCACCTTCAAGCCCAGAATCTTTCCCTGTGCATCCAGGGCGAGCGACGCCTGGGTACGCACGCCGCGACCATGCAGGCTTGCCAGAAAGTCTTCGCTGCGGTCTGCTGTCCAGCGAACGGTGTGCTTTAGGTGCTTGGCCGCGAAGGCCACCACCATGTCTTCGGCATAGACCCCGGTCTTCATGCCAAAGCCACCGCCCACATCGAATATGCGTACCCGCACCGCGTTGGCCGGCAGCCCCAGAATACTCTGGGCTGTATCGCGCACCGCGGTGGGCATCTGGCTGCTGAGCTCGATGATCAGCCGATCACCCTCGGGGTAGGCCCGGCTGGTGCGGGGCTCGATGGTGACCGCAGCCAGGCGGCGGTGGTCGAGCATGAGCCGCACCACATGGGCGGCCTTCTGAAAGGCGGCCTCGGTTGCGGTGGCATCGCCAAACTGGGTCTCTGCCACGGGGCCCCGGGGCAGGGGGGCTGCACTCAGATCGGCCTGAAAGACATCGTCGGGTATGTCTGCGCAGACCTCCAGGGGGTCGTAGTCAACCACAATAGATTCGGATGCGAGCAGGGCCTGGGACTTGGTCTGAGCAATTACGGCCGCCACCGGTTCGCCCACAAACCGCACCGTGTCGGTGGCAAGAATAGGCCGCGGGGCCACTGGCGCAAGGCTGCCATCGCCGCGTTTAAAGGCCGCCTGGGCGGGCATGGGGGCTACGCCCAGCGCTGCCAGATCGGCCCCGGTGAGAATGGTCACCACGCCTTCGGAGGCCTTGGCCGCAGAGCAGTCTATTGCGCGGATCTTGGCATGGGCATAGGGCGATCGCAGAAAGACAAGGTGCAGTTCGTCGGTGCGATGCAGGTCATCGACAAACTGGCCTTTGCCAAGCAGCAGGTCTTGATCCTCTACACGCGCGAGACTGTCGCTGCGGCCAAACCGCTCGGGGATATCGTGCATCACGGGAAGCGCTCCTGGGGAATAAAATGGGATTTTAATGCGCAGGGATGGTGAATCATGCCGTGGCCCGTTTTTTTGTCCTGTCTTTTCGTAGGGCTGCCCGTCTTGGGGTTGCAGATCGGGCTTCCGTGGCTTGGTCTGCTTGTAGGCGCCGTGGTGGTTCCGCTGGCGGAATGGCTCTGGGGAGCACGCTCAGGGGGAAGGCCGATTCGTTCGGCCGGGGTGCTGCGGATTCTTATGCTTGCAGTTATTGCGCAGATTCTGCTGCTGGCGCTGGTCGCGCCGGGGCTGGGAACCATGCAATGGATCTGGCTTGCCTTATCTATGGGCTATGTGGCGGGCGGCGCCGGCATTGTGCTTGCCCATGAACTAGGGCATCGACGTACAGCCATGGACCAGTGGCTATCGCGCGTCCTTCTGGCCTGCGTGGCCTGGGGCCCCTATCGGGTAGAGCATAACCGTGGCCACCATAGGCATGCGGCCACTTTTGATGATCCTGCTACAGCTCGGGCGGGAGAATCGCTCTACCGGTTTATGCCCCGGTACCTTTTCGGCGTCTATGCCAATGGCTGGCAGCTCAGCAGGCACCCTACCGCCCGCTGGCATGAGGCAGGCGTATTGGTGGGCCTATCTGTGGTGATTGCGGCGTTGCTCTGGCTGCTCGGGGGAGTAACGGCGCTGGGATTCTGGCTGGTGCAAGCCGCCACCGCGATATTTCTGGTGGCTGCGGTGGACTATATTGAGCACTGGGGCCTGGTGCGCGGTAAGACCGCCGATGGCCTGGAACGCATGGGGCCAGGCCACACCTGGGACTGTGGCAATGGTCTGGCTGAGGCCATTCTCTTTAACCTGCCGCGCCATGCCCACCATCATCTTGCGCCGGGAGAGCAGGGCCATGCGCTGCGGCGTATTCCAGAGGCGCCCCAGATGCCTACAGGCTACGCTGGCATGGTGCTCTTAGCGGCGATTCCCTGGGCCTGGTTTCGCGTAATGCAACCCCGGTTGGAGAAGGTTGCGCCCCGTGTTGTGACCACCCCAGAAGGGTTCGAAGACAAGATATCGATACAATAACCGACAAGGAAGCGTGGCAGAGCGGTTGAATGCACCGGTCTTGAAAACCGGCGAAGGGGCAACCCTTCCGTGAGTTCGAATCTCACCGCTTCCGCCAGATAACAATGCTGCATAAAGGTTACAAGGTTGTTGACCTAATCTGCCCACCAATCAACCCACCATTAGTATTTTCTGCACATAGCCTGAGGATTTGGGGACTTGGTCTTGTTGAGCAGAGCCAAAAAAAGGCTTATGGCAGTTCCCGTAAGTTCCGGAGCTTCTGAGACCCCAACCCCCATCGAAATTCTGGCTAAGCCAATCCCACCCCGGGGTACCCTCCAAATGCGGTTGATGGTATCTAGGTCACTTCTAGTCACGGTTCCTCAAGCTACTTATTGTTATATCAATTATCTTTTTATGAACCTGTCTCAAGGAATTGGCCCCCCTAAGTGGGCAAGCTCACGAACGTACAAATACCTATATGGGGACTTCAAATTGAGTTTTATTCGTAGCGCAACCTCAGATAATTATCGTTAGCGAATGCTTAGCGCAAAGGGCCCTTAAAAGATGGGTTTAACGTATAGGGCAGACATAGACGGATTAAGAGCCGTTGCGGTCCTCGCTGTAGTTTTTTTTCACGCATTCCCCGATTGGATTGGCGGGGGATTTATCGGCGTTGATATTTTTTTCGTAATTTCAGGCTTTCTTATATCGTCGATCATATTCGAAAAGTTAGAAACCGGCACGTTTAACTTTTGGGAATTTTATGCTAGACGTGTGAGAAGACTTTTCCCAGCCCTGATCCTGGTGCTCGTTGCAAGTCTCGCCTTTGGATGGTTTGCGTTAGTTCCAGAGGAGCTTAGTTGGGTCGGTAAACACGTTGCCGCAGGAGCAAGCTTCATTTCAAACTTTGTTT
>JBMSYB010000004.1:0-80235 GCA_049426285.1 Burkholderiaceae bacterium | reverse complement strand
TTCAAGTTTTAGAAGAATGGATTAACGATCGGATGGGTTCAGTACGAATGGGGCCAAGGCTTTCGTTAACGTCTAGGAATTACGAATTACGAGTAGAGTAATTACGAATTACGGTGACAGTTTACTTAATTCCCTTCGGGCATTAAGTAAACTGTCACCGTAATTCGAAAATG
Source organism: Burkholderiaceae bacterium (assembly GCA_049426285.1). GTDB lineage: Bacteria > Pseudomonadota > Gammaproteobacteria > Burkholderiales > Burkholderiaceae_A > Hahnella. Next base: position 80,062 of record JBMSYB010000004.1, on the reverse strand, counting down.
TCATCGTAATTAGGCCGAACGGTGCGCGCCAGCTCCTGGCCGTCACGCAGCAGCACCAGGGTGGGCCACAGCTTAACGCGAAAGCTTCGGCCAAGAGCCCGGCCTGGCCCATCTTCTACCTTAATGTGACGCCAGTCGGGATGCTGACGCAGGGCCTCGCCGATGACCTCTTGGGCGGCCTGGCAATGCCCACACCATGCAGTGCCAAACTCGAGCAACACCAGCCCCGGCAGGGCCTCTATATCGGCTCGAGAAGGGGCCTGTGACTCATCAAGATACGGCGCAGTGACTGAAGGCGTTGGGCTCATCATGTAATTTCAATTAGCGCGAAAGACTTGCTACCTGGCAGTTTCTTTCATCGTCAGGGATGGTGCCAAGAACCATGTTCTTTAAGTGTTCTGAACCACAATCGTAGGAAATTTTCCTGCCATGTCTTTGGCAGTCTGCGAGACACCGGCCGCCATTTTGCGGGCAATCTGCCGATACAGGCCCGCCACAGCCCCCTGCGGATCGGCCACCACCGAGGGCACCCCAGAGTCTGCCTGTTCGCGAATCGTTCGCGTAAGGGGCAGGCTGCCAAGCATGGGCACGCCGTAGGTCTGGCTCATCGACTCGCCACCGCCCTCGCCAAAAATATGCTCCATATGGCCGCACTGCGAACAAATATGTAACCCCATATTCTCAACAATGCCCAGAATCGGCACAGAGACCTTCTCAAACATCTTCAAGCCCTTACGGGCGTCCATCAGCGCAATCTCTTGGGGGGTCGTCACAATCACTGCGCCTGTGAGAGGCACCCTTTGGGCGAGGCTGAGATGAATATCGCCCGTTCCGGGAGGCATATCTACTAAAAGGTAGTCCAGGTCTTGCCACTGCGTCTGACGCAGCAACTGATCAAGCGCCTGGGTCACCATGGGGCCGCGCCAGACCATGGCCTGATCTTTGTCAATCAGAAAACCTATGGAGTTCGTCTGCAGCCCATGACCCAGCTTGGGCAGCATGGTCTTGCCGTCTTCGGTCTCTGGCTTTCCATCGATGCCGAGCATGGTGGGAATACTTGGGCCATAGATATCCGCATCTAGAACGCCCACCCGCGCGCCCTCCGAGGCCAGTGCCAAAGCCAGGTTTACCGTGGTGGTGGACTTACCAACGCCCCCTTTACCCGAGGCAATCGCAATCACGTTCTTCACACCCGGCAGTGGCTTTAGCCCACCCTGCACCGCATGCGTGGCCACCTGGGTTGTAATCTGAATCTGGTGAGGGCCCAGCCGCTGCCCAGTAGACTGCGTCAGTTGTTGGGCAAGGGCATGACGCACCTGGTCGTGGACCTCGGCGCATGGGTAGGCGAAGACAAGCGATAGCGTGTTGTCCGATGCTGCTGCAGCCAGTCGCGCCACCTTAGCAAGCGGTAGGCCGCTCCCGGGGTCGGTTAAAGAAGACATCGCCGCTGCGGCGGCAGTATGAAGTGCGTTGGCCATGCTACTGACTCTGCAACGCGCGCTGAATAAGGCTCAGGTCGCTACCCGAAGGGCCTAGAAGAGAAATTCCCAAAGGTGCCCCCAGACGTGAGGCCCAGGGCAGACTGAGCTGCGGAAAGCCGGTAAGACCAGCAATACACAGCATCTGAATCGCCTTGTTGCGATAGTCCTCCAGCGATGACTCATCGGCAGAAATAAACGGCGCCACGTCGGGCATAGTGGGCATCACCATCACGCCATCAGCCCCCAGCAACTCGGCCAGAAAACTGCGATAGGCGACGCGCAGAGAGAGCCCCTTGTTCCACTGGTCGTCGGTTACCGTTTTTGACCAGGCAAACCGCTGGGCCACCCCCGGGCCCAAAGGCATACCAAACCGCTCAATTAACGCGCCATCGGTCTTCCATGCCTCATGGCCTTGAATAAAACGAAACGCCCAGTACAGGTCTTCAAAGCTATGGCCGTTAAGAACCGCAACAGGCTGGGGAGCACCATAGGCTTGGGTAATTTTGTCGAGTGCAGGTGCATATGCGGCTGTTACCTCTGGGGAGAGAAGCCCCCATATCTCTTTGGGATAGAGCAGACGAGGTTGGGCCGGCAGCGCCTTGGCGTCAGACCCCAGCAATACCTCGCCAACCCGCAAAAAGGTGGGCAGGTCACGGGTAAACCATCCGCAGGTATCCAGGCTCGGGGCAAGGTCGAGCGCCCCCGAAAGGCTCACCCGGCCATGACTTGGACGCAGGCCCACCAGGCCACAGTGGCTTGCTGGGGCACGCACCGACCCGCCGGTATCAGTGCCCAAGGCAAAGTCCACCAGCGCATGCGATACGGCCGCCGCAGACCCCGACGAAGACCCACCCGATATGCGTTCGGGCGCCGCGCCGTTAATGGGAGACCCGAAGTGGGCGTTCTGCCCGTTCATCGAAAAGGCGAACTCATCGGTGACTGTTTTTCCTGCAAACTGCGCTCCAGCATCAAGAAGACGCTGCACGGTCTGGGCATTTTTCTGCTTGATACCAGACATCGCAAGCACAAAGGGCTGGCCACCACTGGTCGGGTAGCCCGCCACATCAAACAGGTCTTTCACACCAAAACGTAGGCCCGATAAAGGGCCTGTGGAAGCAGCCGCAACAGCGACAGCGGGGTACGGCATAAATGCCCGGGCGGGATCATGCATCATGCGAGAGAACCTTTTTTGTATCTTCGGAATCTTAAAAGTAGTGGGCGTGTTGCCACTTGCGGATTACCTATTCGCTAAGGCCTAGTTGGCACCTTGTGACAGTAAAAAACAACGCGCCCGATGATAACCCGGAAGCTGTATTTCCTCTGGAGATTCCCCTCCACAGACCGGCAGGGCGAACTCACACCGCGGGGCAAATGGGCAGCCTTCAATAGGCTTGGACAAATCAGGTGGCGCCCCGCCAATGGTCTTGAGGCGATCGCCCTTGTTCATGCGTCCGTGGGCACGGCTATAGAGCAGTGCCTGGGTATAAGGGTGCCTGGGCTTGCGAATCACCTCCTCCACCGGCCCTTCTTCAACAATTTGTCCGGCATACATCACGGCAATACGGTTGGCTACCTCTACCGCAGCACCAATATCGTGGGTTACAAAGATCACGGACAGACCCAGATCGCGTTGCAGTTCCCGTAGCAAGAGCAGAATTTGAATCTGTACCGTGGCATCTAATGCCGTGGTGGGCTCATCGGCGAGCAACAACTGCGGCCGACAAGCCAGCGCAAGGGCAATCATCGCCCGCTGCCGCATGCCGCCAGACATCTCGTGCGGATAAGCCTTTAGCCGTCGCTCCGGGCTCGGAATACGCACCTGCTCGAACAAGGCCAGGGCCCGAGCCATAGCCTCGGCCCGCGATACCGACTCGTGGCGCAGAATGGTCTCGACAATCTGATCACCGACCGTAAACACCGGATCGAGCGCCAGAAGCGGCTCCTGAAAGATCATGGATGCCACGAGGCCACGAAAATCCGCCAGGGTATCGGGTGTCATGGCGAGCACCTCTTGCCCGCCCACCCGAATACTGCCAGACATTTCTGAGCGCTTCTCGGCGTGTAACCGCAGAATTGACCGAAGGGTAACACTCTTACCAGAGCCCGACTCGCCGATCAGGGCAACCACCTCGCCGCGGGCCACATCAAGGTCAACGCCATTGACCGCCTGCACATACTGGTTGCGGCCGGACCGAAAGCCTACACGCAGGTTACGAATCGATACAAAGGGCTCTGTCGTCATGCCAACATCTCACTGTGGCCGCTTCCACGCACATACATATGACAGGCCACCTGATGCTCTCCCGAAGTAAGGCTGGTAGTACGCTCGGAACATACCGGCTGGGCATGCGGGCAGCGGGTATGAAAACGGCACCCCGAAGGCGGGTTAATGGGATTGGGCGGGTCACCCATCAGGGGGGGCTTCTCGGTACGGTCGGCCGGATCCATGGAGGGAATGGAAGACAGCAGGGCACGGGTGTACGGGTGTTTCGGCTCAGCAAAAATCGACTCGCTCGGGCCAATCTCCACCACCTGCCCCAGGTACATCACCATGACACGATCGGAAATAGCCCGCACCACATTCAGGTCGTGGCTGATGAAGACATAGGTAAGACCAAACTCGTCTTTCAGATCGAGTAACAGGTTGAGAACCTGGGCCTCCACCGATTTGTCGAGCGCCGAGACGGCCTCATCGAGAATAACCAGCCGCGGGTGCAAGGCCAATGCCCGGGCAATGTTTACCCGCTGCCGCTGGCCACCCGAGAGTTCATGCGGATAGCGTGTGGCGAAACGATTGGGATCCAGCCCCACTTTGGTAAGCAGATCGCGGGCAACCGTGACGGCCTCGGCCTGCGCCATGCCATGCACCTGCGGGCCAAATGCCACTGAGTCTTCAATAGTAAGCCGAGGGTTTAACGAGGCATAGCTGTCTTGGAAGACCATCTGTACCTGTCGACGAAAGGCGCGCAGGCTTAGGCCACTACTACCAACCGGTTTTCCATCAAAGACGATTTCGCCGGAGGTAAGCGACAGCAGGTGCATAAGCAGCCGCGCGGTGGTGGACTTACCACAGCCAGACTCTCCTACCACGCCCAGGGTTTCTCCTTCAAAGACCGAGAGGTCAACGCCATCGACCGCGCGAACCAGACCGCCTCCCCGACCCAGAACATCGCGCTTGAGCGGAAAATGCTTGACCAGTCCGCGGGCCTCCAAGGTCACCTTGGTTGCTGCCATCACTGCTTAATCTCCATAGCCGAACGCAGCCCATCAGCAAGCAGGTTAAAGGCAATAGAAGTCAGAAAGATCATGACCCCCGGCAGAGCCGCTATCCACGGCTGGGCGTATATTGCCGTGCGCAGGGTATTGAGCATCAACCCCCACTCGGGCTCCGGAGGCTTCACCCCCAGACCCAGAAAGCTCAGGCCCGAGGCCAGAATCATTGAGACCGCGATCAGACTGGTGGCATAGACAAAGATAGGACCAAGCACATTACCCAAGACATGTACCCGCACGATGGTAAAGGCAGAGGCACCCGAGGCCCGTGCCGCTTCTACAAAATCGCGACTGCGAATCTGTGTAGTAACGCTTTCTGCCACACGGGCAATGGGAGGAATAAAAACGATAGTTAATGAGATAAGCGAATTGGTAACGCCCGCCCCAAGAGCCCCCGACAAGGCAATGGCCAGCAGCACCGAAGGAAAGGCATAAAAGACATCGATCGTACGCATCGTTAAGGTATTAACGAGGCCGCCGGCATAGCCCGCCACGATGCCAATGAGCGAGCCCAAGACAAAGGCACAGATCACCGGCGTAATGCCCATAAACAATGACAACCGGGCCCCCACAATCAGACGCGAAAGCATGTCACGCCCCAGTTCGTCGGTGCCCAGCAGATGGCCCTCGGACCCAATCGGACGCAGCCGCTTCATCATAGAGGCCTGATAGGGGTCTAATGGCGCGATTAGGGGGCCAAAGACTGCCAGAAAAAACAAAAAGAGAATGACCAGGCCGGCAAACATAGCCACACGGTCAGCCATGACCCTGCGAAAAACGGTCTGCCAGTAGCCCGGCGAGGCCACTACCGGGGCAATGCCCGAGGTCGACGGAAATCCTGAGAGCGCGGTCATATTCAGCCTCTCGCTATCCGTGGATCGAGCAGGGTCTGAATGACATCGACCACCAGGTTCAGAACCACAAAGAACACAGCCAGAACAAGAATCGTTCCCTGCAGCAACGGCAGGTCACGTTGAAATATCGCGGAGTTCAGCAGAAAGCCTGTGCCCGGCCAAGAGAACACGGTTTCAATAAGAATCGAGCCCCCCAGTAGATAGCCGAGCTGCAGCCCCATGACTGCAAGCGCTGTCGGGGCCGCATTTTTCACCACATGCATAAAGATGCCAAAGTCCCGCATGCCCTTGGCCTTTAGGCCCACAATAAACTCTTGGGCAAGGGTTTCAGCCACCAGCGCACGGACCGTCCGCGAGACGATCCCCATAGGAATCACACTCATGGTGAGCGCAGGAAGAATCAGAAACTTAACGTGTTCGAAGTCCCAGACCCAGTCAGCGGAACTGCCTGGCCCTGCCCCACTAGCCGGCAGCCACATGAGTATTGATGAAAAGATGATCACCATCACCATGCCCAGCCAGTAATGCGGAACACTCACCCCCAAAACCGAGACAAAAGAAGCCAGCTTATCAACCCAGGAGTTTTGGAAGTAGCCGGCAACAAATCCGAAGAGACAGCCAAAGACAAAACCGATAATGGTGGCCACCAGGGCAAGCCGTAACGTGTTGCCCACGGCCTTGAACACCTCATCGGCTACCGGCCGATTGGTGGCAATTGAGGTACCGAGATCGCCCTGTATTGCCCGCCATACCCAGGAGACAAACTGCTCAAAATAAGACCGGTCAAAGCCATAGAGCACCATCAACTGGGCCTGCAGTTCCGCAGACGCATCGGGGGGCAGAATAGACACCAGAGGGTCGCCCGGCGCGAGATGCACTAAGCCAAAACAAACAAGCGCCACGCCCAGCATGATGGGCAGTGTGACCAGCACCCGCCGGAAGACAAAAGAAAGCATGAAGTCCTTTACCTTTGGCTCTCTGGCCCTTCACAGGAAGGGCACAGAGCACCAAGAACACGACTGCTAACCAGTTACGAGAAAAATGTCTACCCATGCTGCCGGACCGCGGAAGATACCCGCCGGCAGCATGGCCTTAGCCAAAAGCGAAAGACTAATCCATCGTAATGGGCGCAAGATCGACGAACCAGCTACGCGGCTGCACAAAGTTCTTAATGCGCTTGCTCATAGCCCGCGGGCCCACATCGTGGGCAATCCAGATAAACGGTGCCTCCTCCACAATACGAGCATGCAGCCGGGCAAGCGCGGCATCACGTCCCTTGTCGTCAAATGTTTGTCGGGCATCAGCGATCAGCTTATCGAACTCAGCATTACCAAAGAAACCCCAGTTGTTCGAGACCGGCGGAAAGGTCTTGGTGCTGGTAAACCGCACCATGGCAAAGAAGGGGTCCATAGCCGCAAAGCTCACGTTAATAGCATGTGCGCCATTGGCTGTCTGGTCTTTTGCCCCAACGCGCCAGTTGGTAAACAGTGTGTTCCATTCGATGACATCAAACTGAATGTCAAAGAAGCACTGCTTGAGCGACTGCTGCACATACTCGTTCATAGGCAGCGGCTGCATCTGCCCCGAACCCGAGGCGGAAATCTGAATCTTCGCCTTCATCGGCTTGCTAGCACTAAAGCCTGCCTCGGTCATGAGCTTCTGCGCCGCAGCAACATCGTAGCGAATATCAAACTTCGGGTCGCCCCACCAGGGATGGCCCGGAGGCACGGTACCCTTGGGAATCGCCATCATTCCGCCCAAGAGTGTTTTCAAGCCCTCGCGGTCGACACAGAGGTTGGCCGCATGGCGCACCCTGCGATCGAGCCAAGGGGAGCCCTCAACAAATGACAGCTGCCAGGGCCAGACGTGTGGCTGGGCATTGCTATAAATGGTAAAGCCTCGCTGGGTGATCTGCTTCATCGCATCGGGAGCAGGCGCCTCTATCCAGTCCACCTGCCCAGAGAGCAGGGCTGCGGTGCGGGCGTTGGCCTCAGGCATAGGAAGCAACACCACACGGTCAATCTTGGGGGTGCGCTTGGGATCCCAATAGGCCTTGTTGGGCAACAGTTCCAGTCGCTCACGCGGAACGAAACGGGCCATGCGGAAGGGACCGGTTCCTGAGGCATCGGCTGCAAACGCCGCCCAGGCCTGCTTGGCGCGCTCTGCCGGGTCTGTAACCGTGGCAGGTACGGCCTTAAGCTTTGCCGCCCAGTGCGCGGGCGAAGCCATAAAGAGGTTGGTGAGGTTCAGCGGCAGGAAGGCATCAGGCTCACTTGTGGTGAGTTCTACCGTGAGATTATCGATCTTACGGGCAGAACGCAGGGTGGGCATACGTGAGGCAGTAACACCCACCTGGCTGGCATCAAAGTGCGGAGCAGATTTATCGAGCACCTTTTGCACATTCCAGACCACCGCATCGGCATTAAAGTCTGAGCCATCGTGGAACTTTACGCCAGAGCGCAGCCGAAACGTCCACTTGGTGCGGTCCTTAGGGTCGGCAGACCAGGAAAGCGCCAGACCAGGAATCAAAACACTCGGGCCATCGAACTTGGAGAGGTCCCAGTGGGTAAGCGCGTCATACATGGGGATCCCGGTGAACCGGTTGCCCTCAAAGCCCTGGTCGGGCTGACCAAGAGTTCGTGGGATATCGGCAGCGGTCATGGCAATGCGCAAGACCTTCTCTTGAGACAACGCGGGCTGGCTTACGGCCATTGCCACAACACCCGTGGCCACAGCAGCGATAAGAGACCGCTTCAACCAGGATTGGGAAGCAATTTGGGCAGGCATGGTGCACACTCCTTTGAGGAAAGAAAACCACAACTTCGTTGCAATCGACGTGCCAAATGAGCCAGCACGAGGGAAACACCTAGAGACCGCCCCGCAAAGACATCACAAGAAACGGCCGAACTGCAAGACGCAACCAACTTAGTGCAGATTTGCCCAGCCAGAATGCGTCTCTCGCAAAATGCACCATCGAAGGGTACGCGCGCAAACTACTTGGGACAATCCGTAAAAACCTCTAAAGTATTCCCATGAGAATAATGGTGCTCAATCCAAATACCTCTCATGGCATGACTGCATCTATCGGCCGCGCCGCCCAGGCGGTGGCGGGGCCGACCACTGAGATCCTTGCCGTGCAGCCGGAGTTTGGTCCCGTGTCGATCGAGGGTTTCTACGATGAAGCGATCGCTGCCGCCGGTGTGGCTGCCCGCGTTCGGGCCAGTGATGCCCAGGATATCCAAGGCCTGGCCCTTGCCTGCTTTGGCGACCCCGGCCTAGATGCCGCACGAGAGGCCCTCGCCTGCCCGGTACTCGGTATCGCAGAGGCAGCATTTCATGCAGCCGCGATGGTCTCCTCGGGGTTTTCGATAGTCACCACCATGACCCGTACCTGTGTCATTGCCGAACACCTGGTCGTGAAATACGGGTTTGAGCGGCAGTGCCGAGGAATTCATGGCACCGATGTACCTGTCTTAGCGCTGGAAGACGCGGGTGATGCCCTGCAAGAGCAGTTGTTCGCCGCCAGCCGAGAGGCTTTGAACAAAGACGGAAGCGACGCCATTGTTCTTGGATGTGCGGGAATGGCGCCTTTATGCGAGGCGCTGCAGCAACGGCTTGGGGTGCCTGTAATTGATGGTGTCGCGGCTGCGGTAAAGCTTCTTGAGGCCCTGCAGGGCCTTGGTCTGAAAACCAGCAAGCGGTGCAACTATGCCCGCCCCCTTGAGAAGACCTATCTGGGATGGGCAGCCCCGTTGGGCTGGCCCCCAAAGACGTAAGTCTCTTCTGGCCCGCCAACGCCTTACCCCTGTGCATCTTGTTATTCAATGACCCATTTGCTTAAGAAAGTACCACTATGAATATGCGCGATCCTAGGCAGCCTCTTGCGCAGCCCGACATCACCATCAATGGCGAGAGACTCTGGAATCGTCTGATGCAGCTTGCCGAAATCGGCGCTACGCCAAAGGGTGGTGTCTGCCGACTGGCCCTTACCGAGCTTGACCGCCAGGCGCGCAGTCTCTTTGTGGAATGGGCCACGGCGCTCGGCTGTACGATTCGTATCGATGCCATTGGCAATATTTTTGCGCATCGCGCGGGTATCGATAACCAGTTGCCCGCCATCGGCACCGGCAGTCATATCGATACACAGCCCACGGGCGGAAGGTTTGACGGCAACTACGGCGTGCTCGCAGGGCTCGAGGTCATCGCGGCCCTCAACGATGCGGGCGTGCGCACGCGCGCGCCACTTGAGGTCTGCGTCTGGACCAACGAGGAGGGCTCACGGTTTGTGCCGGTCATGATGGGCTCCGGAGTCTATGTCGAGGCCTTCACACTCGAACATGCATGGACTGCCAAAGACCGCGATGGTATTTCGGTCAAAGAGGCCCTCGAGGCCATCGGTTTTCTTGGTGATACCCCTGCAAGCATTTCGCAGGGAGCCCCCCGATTCGGGGCCTACTTCGAGGCCCATATCGAGCAAGGGCCGGTACTCGAGGCTGCGGGCAAGACCATTGGTGTGGTCAGCGGCGCACTGGGGCAGCGCTGGTATGACATTACGATTACCGGCATGGAGGCCCATGCGGGCCCCACGCCTATGCACCTGCGCCGCGATGCCCTGCTGCCTGCTGCTGCACTGGTACAAGAGGTCAACCGTATTGCGCTCTCCCACAGCCCGCATGGCCGAGGCACCGTGGGCCATCTGCAGGTGCATCCGAGTTCGCGCAATGTCATTCCAGGGCAGGTGAAAATGACCGTGGACTTTCGCCATCCCACTGACGACGGGCTTTCTGCCATGAACGCGGCCCTGCAGGCCTGGGCGCAGGCGCAGACCAACGACAAACTCTCAGTGTTGGTGGAACAGGTGGTCTATTACCCGCCGGCGCCCTTCGACTCCACGCTTCAGGCATCCATCGCCGAATCGGCCGCGCACCGCGGCTATTTTTTTATGCCCGTTGTCAGTGGTGCGGGTCACGATGCCGTGTATGTTGCGCGCACTGCGCCGGCCGCCATGATTTTTATTCCCTGTAAAGACGGTATCTCGCACAACGAGATCGAAGATGCCGACCCCGAGCATGTTGCCGCCGGCGCGCAGGTTTTGCTCGACGCGATGCTGGCACAGGCCGAAGTCGTTCGCCCATGAATTACGCGACCGTGGGCAGGCGCGGTATGGCGGTGGCCCCGCATAGCCTGGCAGCAGAGTCGGCCGTGTCAATTCTGCGTGAAGGCGGTAATGCATTAGAGGCTATGGTCTCAGCCGCTGCAACGATTGCTGTGGTCTATCCCCACATGAACTCGATTGGTGGCGACGCCTTCTGGGTGATGCGTGGCCCAAATGGCACGCCCGGTGGTATCGATGCCAGTGGGCCCAGTGCTGCGGCCGCGAGTATTAGCCACTATCGCGACCAGCGCGGCATCAGCGATGCAATTCCGTTTCGCGGAAAAGATGCGGCGCTCACGGTGGCAGGCACCGTGGGCGGATGGGCCAAGGCGCTAGGGGTCTCTCGAAAAATCGGCGGGCGACTGCCCTTGCGCCGTCTCTTAGCCGATGCCATCTGGCTGGCGGAAAACGGCGTGCCTGTTACCCAGAGTCAGGCCAGCAACACGGCAGCCAAATACCAGGAACTCAAAAACATTCCTGGCTTTGCCGATACGTTTCTCATCGACCAGAAGCCACCCTCGCAGGGAATGCTATTTAAACAGCCACGACTTGCCGCCACCTTCAAACGCCTTGCGCACGCGGGGCTCGATGACTTCTATCGCGGACAGATCGCTCATGACAATGCCCGCGACCTGCAGGCCCTGGGAAGCCCGCTTAGGCTAAGCGACTTCGCGCACTATTCCGCCCGGCTCGTCGACCCACTGCAGTATGCGGTAGAAGGGGCAGCGCTACGCAACATGCGCCCGCCCTCGCAGGGGCTGGTGTCCCTGCTCATTCTTGCCATCATGAACCGCGTGCATCAGCAGCATCCCCATGCGCTTGATGGGCCAGAGGCTGCCGGGTTTATTCACCTGCAGGTGGAGGCTACCAAGCTTGCCTTTCGGGTACGTAACCAACACCTCACCGATCCCGACCACATGACCTGTACGGCCGAGAGCCTGCTTGCGCCCGAGGCAATTGACGCCCTAGCGTCCGAAGTAGATCTGGCGCGCGCAGCCCCCTGGGGGCGCCGCACAGAAACAGGCGATACAGTCTGGATGGGTGTGGTGGACCAGCACGGCATTGCAGTGTCTTTTATTCAGAGCATCTACCATGAGTTTGGGTCGGGCATTGTTCTGCCCTCGACCGGTATCAACTGGCAGAACCGGGGATGCAGCTTTAGCCTTGATCCGCAACACATTAACTGCCTTGCCCCTGGTAAGCGACCCTTCCATACACTCAATGCGGGGCTGGCCGAACTCGCCGATGGCAGCACCATGGTCTATGGCAGCATGGGGGGCGATGGCCAGCCACAGACACAGGCGACGCTCTTTACCCGTGTGCATCGGTTCGGCCTGAGCCCCCAAGAGGCCATCTCGCAGCCACGCTGGCTACTGGGCCGCACCTGGGGCAATGCCAGTGATAGCCTAAAACTAGAGTCGCGTTTTTCGGATGCCGTGTTCGCCGAACTTACACGCAAGGGACATTGGGTCGAACGGATTGGCTCCTGGGATGAGTCCGTCGGGCATGCAGGCATGATCCGGCGTTATGCCAGTGGCGTTCTGGAAGGCGGATTCGACCCGCGGTCCAACGGGGGCGTAGCGGCTTTCTAGAAAAGATCGCGGGCCCAGTGGACGGGTTCGTGCCGAGTTTGTGACCTTGACCTACCAGCTGCACCAGGGCCGCGCCGCATCGCGCTAGTCTGGTGCAATACCTGCCTGTTTATAGGGCAGCCTAGTGGCAAGCCTTCGGAGACTATCTCTGCGAACCCCATGGGCTCGCCATTCTTCCTCTTGGCATAGATACTGCATACCGTCTTGTATACCGGTAGGTATTCATAAGACGCCAACCCCCCTGTCTTTCCTATCGGCCCTTCGCCACCACCCCCATGGGGTTTATAGGAGCCTCCACAATGAATCGCCGTGATCTACTGAAAACCACCTCTGGCGCCGCGCTTGGCGCTGCCATGCTGCCCTTTCTGAAGTCCACTGCACTTGCACAGTCCGGCGATACCGCTGTGGTGGTGATTGGCAATACGATCAATAGCCTGGATATCCATCGCACTGGCACAAACCGACCCAGTTATCAGGTGGCAGTAAATGTCTATGACCGTCTGGTGAGTTTTGGCACCAGAACCCTGAAAGATGGCTCTTTGTCATTCGATTACAGCAAGGTGGTTCCAGAGCTTGCCGAGAGCTGGACGATCAGCCCAGACCGCAAGACCATCACCTTCAAGATTAAGGCCAATGCCCAGTTCTGGGATGGAAGTCCGGTCACCGCAGAGGATGTGAAATGGTCTTACGATCGCGCGCTCGCGCTTGGCGGCTTCCCACGATTTCAGATGGGCGCGGGCGGATTCGTGGATCCGGGTCAGTTCGTAGTGGTCGATCCGAAAACTTTTCAGGTGAATTTAAAGCAGCCCTCCAAGCTCTCGCTGCCAAATCTGGCAGTGCCTGTCGCGGTCGTAATCAATTCCAAGGCGGCCAAGGCGAAAGCCACGGCTGCCGACCCCTGGGCGGCTGAGTTCCTACACACAAACCCCCAGGGCAGTGGCGCTTACAAGGTAGAACGCTGGGACGCAGGCCAGCAGCTTGTCTATGTGCGAAACGATGACTGGGCGGGTGGGCCTAAGCCAGCGATACGCCGAGTCATTATTCGCGAGGTGCCCTCGCAGTCCACACGCAGGGCGCTCATTGAGCGCGGTGATGTTCAGCTGAGCTTCCAGATACCCAACAAAGACGCGCAGGAGCTTGCAAGCAATGCAAAGGTTAAGGTGGTGGGCTCGCCGATTGACAACTGCCTCTATGTGGCCTGCCTGAACTACAACTTTGAGCCCTTTCAGGATTCGAATGTTCGCAAGGCAGTGGCCTTTGCCATCCCCTATCAACAGATTTTTGATCAGGCCGCATTTGGCCGAGGCGTGCCGATGTGGGGAGCGAAGTCAGCAAAGCCTTCCAGCATTGCATGGCCACAGCCCTTCCCCTACAACACGAACCTTGATCAGGCAAGAGCCTTGCTCAGTAAGAGCAAGTTCCCCAAGGGCTTTGAGGTGCCATTGTCGTTTGACCTCGGCGAGGCAGACTGGGGAGAGCCCACCGCCTTGTTGATTCAGGAAAGCCTTGGAAAAATCGGAATCAAGGTATCGCTGGATAAGGTCCCCGGCGCAAACTGGCGAACCCTTGCACTCGTTGAGAAGAAGTTTCCCTTCCTGTTGGAAAACTTCGGTGGCTGGCTTAATACGCCGTGCTATTACTTCTACTACTCCTACCTGAAAGAGAACCTCTTTAACGCATCGAACTACGACGATCAGACCGTTAGACAGCTGGTCAACGAGACCTTGCACATGGAGCCTAGCGATCCTGCCTATGCGCCCAAGATTCGCCAGCTAATCGAAAAAGCATTTGAAGACCTGCCACGTATAGCACTCTGGCAGCCTACGCTGGAATCCGCCATGGCGCAAAAGCTCACAGGCTACACCTTCTGGTACCACCGCCAGGTGGATGCCCGATCGTTGAAGCTCTAAGGTATTACCGGCCGGGTTCGATATGTCTCGTTTGATTGTGGTCCTCAGTCGCCTGGGTCAGGCACTGCCAACCCTGCTAGGGATTCTGGTGGTGACCTTTTTGATGACCCGGGCGCTGCCCGGGGATCCGGCCGCGTTCTTTGCAGGCCCGGCAGCAACCACAGAATCGATTGCAGAGGTTCGGGCGCAGCTTGGCCTGGATCAGCCCTTACCCATTCAGTTTTTAAATTATCTTGCTGACCTCATGCGCGGCAACCTTGGTCAGTCTTTATCGACAGGCCAGCCAGTGATCGCCGATCTGGCGCAGCGACTGCCGGCTTCTCTCGAACTTACCTTGGTAGCGCTTATCCTTTCTGTTTCAATTGCAGTGCCACTCGGCGTTCTGGCTGCACTCAAGCAAGACACCTGGGTTGACCAGCTCTGCCGTTTCGTTGTCACGGCAGGGGTGAGTCTTCCCACGTTCTTCACCGGCCTGGTCCTGGTCTATGTCTTTTATTACCTGTTGGGAATTGCGCCAACGCCCTTGGGGCGAATCGATATCGTCTCCTTGCCGCCTCCCCATGTCACTGGCTTTTATTTGATTGATGCGCCCTTGGCGGGGGAGTGGCAGACCGCCTGGTCTGCGATGAAGCAGCTTGCGCTACCGTCGATTACCCTGGCGCTGTTTACCTTGGCCCCACTGGCGCGTATGACCCGGGCCTCGATGCTGCAGGCGTTGGGCTCGGATTTCATCCGCACCGCGAAGGCCTGCGGCCTGCGCTCAGCAAAAATTCTTTTTAGTTATGCCCTGCGTAATGCCCTGCTTCCTGTGGTGACAACGCTGGGTATGGTCTTTTCCTTTTCTCTGGGGGCCAATGTCCTGGTTGAAAAGGTATTTAGCTGGCCCGGCATTGGCTCTTATGCAATAGAGGCATTGGTTGCCTCCGACTATGCCGCTGTACAAGGTTTTGTACTGGCCATGGCCGTTTTGTTTGTGTTGCTCAACCTCTGCGTTGACATTGCTTACACACTGATTGACCCTCGGCTGAAAATCGATGGTTAGTTTCTTTCAGCATCTTCGATATGTGCTGGTGAGCAACCCAGTAACCTTACTGGCCTTTAGCCTCTTTGCAGTCATGCTGCTGGTTGCGATTTTTGGACCCTCGCTGGTGCCCTATGATCCCTTGGCTAGCGCGGCCACAGGTGCACTCAAGCCCCCAAGCCTTCAGCACTGGTTCGGCACGGATCAGGTTGGCCGCGATGTCTTTTCCCGAGTCGTGGTGGCAACACGGCTCGACCTGTTGATCTCATTTAGCGCGGTCGCCTTGTCGTTTTTTGTGGGAACCGCCCTGGGCGCTGTGTCCGGTTTCTGGGGTGGCTGGACCGACCGTATTCTTGGCCGACTGCTCGATACCATCATGGCATTTCCGCTCTTTGTGCTTGCCATGGGCATCGTGGCCGCCTCGGGGAACACGATTGAAAACATTGTGATCGCTACGGCCATTATCAATCTGCCGTTCTATGCACGTGTTGCACGGGCAGAGGTATCCATTCGGCGAAACGCAGGCTGGGTGATGGCAGCCAAGCTTTCCGGCAATCACGATGCCCGTATTCTATTTGCCCGGGTGGTTCCCAATATTCTGCCCCCAATGATGGTGCAGATCTCGCTCAATATGGGCTGGGCGATTTTGAATGCGGCAGGGCTTTCGTTTATCGGGCTTGGCGTTCGGCCGCCCACACCCGAATGGGGAATCATGGTGGCCGAAGGGGCAAGCTATATCGTCTCGGGCGAGTGGTGGCTCGCCCTCTTTCCGGGGCTGGCACTGATGATTGCCGTCTTTACCTTCAACCTCATGGGCGACGGGCTTCGTGACCTCGTTGATCCCGCCCGCAGAACCTAAGTTCCCCCTCGGCATTCCTATCCCATGTCTGGTCCCGCTCTTTTATCGGTGCAGCAGCTATCGGTGCAGTTTCGCACCCGCCGTGGCACGGTGGATGCGGTTCGGGATGTCTCATTCACGCTGCGCAAGGGGCAGACCATTGGCATCGTGGGCGAGTCGGGGTCCGGCAAGTCGGTAACCTCCTACGCCATCATGCGGATTCTCGACCGCGCGGGGATCATCGCATCCGGGTCTGCGGTCTTCGGCGGCATACGCCTCGACCAGGCTTCTGAATCGGTGATGAACGAACTACGCGGGCGAGAGATCTCGATGATCTTTCAGAACCCCCGGGCAGCCCTGAATCCCATTCGTACCGTGGGGCAGCAGATCTCCGACGTGCTCATTGAGCATGCCCAGGCCACCCGGGCATCCGCACGGCACAAGGCAATCGAGGCACTGCAGCGGGTGCAGATTCGTAACCCCGAGGAGCGCTACCACGCCTACCCGTTCGAGCTGTCCGGCGGAATGTGCCAGCGGATCGTAATTGCCATGGCCTTGGCCTGTAAGCCGCAGATTCTCATTGCTGATGAGCCCACCACAGGGCTGGATGTCACCACCCAACGAACTGTCATGGACCTTATTCGCAACCTCACCCGCGAAAGTGGCATGGCTTCTATTCTGATCACCCATGACCTTGGTCTTGCGGGCGAATACTGCGACACCATTATCGTGATGGAGCGTGGCCTGGTGGTCGAAAGTGGCCAGGCCCAAGATATCTTTCTGCGGCCCCAGCATCCCTACACACGCAAGCTGGTAAAGGCAACACCGCATCATGCGCAGAGTCTTAGAGAACTGCTGCCAGATGAGGGCTTACAGCGGGCTAAACGACCGCCCGAACGACCCGAAGTCGCCCCTGACTTAGACTCTGGTACGGCCCTTGATTCGGCCCCGAGTGTGGCCTCTGCTCCTGCCCCTGCCCCTGCCAGCACAACGAAGACAGCGGTTCCCTTGCTCGACGTGGTCGATCTGGTTAAAGCGTTTCCAAGGGCGCGAGGCCTGGGAGACTGGCTGCACCGCAGGCAGCCTGCCCCCTTTCTCGCCGTAGACCGCATTGGCTTTCAGGTGTTTCCTGGCGAGAGTGTGGGGCTAGTTGGCGAGTCTGGCTGCGGTAAGTCCACCACCTCGGCCATGATCGCACGACTGCTCGAACCCACCGATGGCAGCATCTGGTTTAAGGGAAAAGACCTCAGCCTTATACGCAGCGACCAGTTCACGCAGTCTCCGATGCGGGCACAGATACAGATGGTCTTCCAAGACCCCACAGAGAGCCTCAACCCCCGAGCAACCGCTGAGCAGTCAATCGCAGACCCCCTCATCCATTTGCTGAACCTCTCATCGCGGGATCAGATTCATACGGAGGTGCGAAAGCTCGCCGAGCAGGTGGGGCTTGAGACAGAGCTCTTAAGCCGTCTTCCGCACCAGTTGTCGGGGGGGCAAAAGGCGCGCGTAGGCATCGCCCGAGCCTTGGCAAGCCGCCCAGAGCTGCTCATTCTTGATGAGCCCACAGCAGCGCTCGATGTGTCTGTACAGGCGGTGGTACTGAACCTGCTTGCAGACCTCAAGGCAGACCTCGGAATGTCTTATCTGTTTGTCAGTCACGACCTGGAAGTCGTGCGACTGCTCTGCGACCGCGTCATCGTGATGCAGTCCGGCCGCATTGTCGAATCCGGCCCGACGCACCAGGTGTTTCATGCGCCGCAACACGACTACACCAAGACGCTGCTTGCGGCCGCACCCCGTTTTCTCCAAGACACAAAAGAATGAAAAACCTCCACACGATTACCGACCTCTTGTCTGCCTATGCTGTAGGGCTCTCCGTCGAAACGCATATTCGCCAGCAATGGAATGCGATTAACGAGTGCAGTGTTGGCCCCCAAGGCGATACAGCCATTATTTTTATTCCAAGCTGGGAGCAGGTGCAGGTGCAGCTTGACCAGCTCGCGGGCAAGAGCCCTAAGAGCCTGCCCTTATATGGGGTGCCCTTTGCCATCAAAGACAATATTGACGTCGCGGGCTGGCCCACCACTGCGGCCTGCCCTTCGTATCGTTACATTGCACAGCAAACCGCAACGGTCGTCGCACAGCTGCAGGCAGCGGGGGCCATTCTGCTTGCAAAGACCAATCTCGATCAGTTTGCTACAGGGCTTGTCGGCACCCGGTCTCCTTATGGGGCGGTTCCCAACCCTTTCCACCCAGACTACATTAGCGGAGGCTCAAGCTCGGGGTCTGCCTCCTTGGTCTCACGCGGTCTTGTATGTTTTGCGCTGGGTACCGATACCGCAGGGTCCGGGAGGATACCCGCAGGGTTCTGCAACCTGGTAGGAACCAAACCAACACCAGGGCTGGTCAGCACACAGGGGGTTCTGCCTGCCTGCAAGACACTGGATGTTGTCTCTTTTTTTACCCTCACCGTGCAAGACGCCGCATTGGTGCTGCGGGCCGCCCAGACACCCGAGGCCGTAAGAGCAAAGGAGCCACAGTTCCACTCTGCCCCAGTGACACCGCGATTTGCCATGCCTACGCCGCTGCGCATCGGGGTGCCGAAGGCACCCATTCTGAGTTCCCATGACTACCAACAGGCCTATGCGGCAGCACTTACAAAGGCGGAGGCACTGGGCTGGCAGCTTAACCCAATCGACATGACACCACTCGATGAGACCGCCGCACTTCTGTACGAGGGCCCGTGGGTGGCCGAACGCTACAGCGTCATCAGACCGCTGCTAGACGAGCAACGGCCTGACCTGGATCCCAGTGTTTCGGCTATTGTGCGCAAAGGCGCCCAGTTTTCCGCGCAGCAGGCCTTTGAAGCACACTACCGACTGCGGGAACTTGCGGTCTTAGCCGCGCAGATTTTTTCCGATATCGACCTGCTGTTTCTTCCCACGGCCCCCGAACTCCCCAGCCTGCAACAGATACGTGAAGCACCCATTTCTGCCAACGCCGCGCTCGGTGCCTACACCAACTTTGTCAACCTGCTCGGATGGTCCGCGCTGGCCCTGCCTGCGTCGATTACCCCGGCGGGTCTTCCGTTTGGCATCACCCTAGTCGCCCCCGGAGGCCACGACCATGCCTTACTCAACGTAGGTCATGACTGGCAGCGGGCCGCGCAGTGCCCAGTCGGCTGGTATCTGAAAGAATCTGCCACCGATGACACCGACAGCAGTGGGCCACGGTGGCTGCCCCCCAGTCAGTCGATTCCTATTGCCATGGTGGGAGCGCACCTCAAAGGAATGCCCCTGCATTGGCAGGTAGAGCAGGCAGGGGCCAGTCTGCGTGCCAGCTGCCAGACTGCAGCCCATTACACCCTGTATGCCCTGCGGCAGACCGCGCCGCCCAAGCCCGGGCTCAGACGCGTCACCAGTGGGGGAGCGAGCATTTCCGTTGAGGTCTATGACTTTCCTTTGGCCTCGGTCGGCCCCTTTCTCGCCCAGATTCCCCATCCACTGGGACTCGGCAATATCGAACTCAGCGATGGCAGCTGGGTAAAGGGGTTTATCTGCGAGCCGGTTGCGCTTGACGACGCTATGGAAATTACCCATTTCGGCGGCTGGCGGTCTTTCGTAGAGTCGGGCTCTGCGGTCTAAGCATCGCTTTAGGTTCTGACCCCCACACCCCAATCCCTATGCCCAGACTTCTTCACATTCCTCCCGCAGGCGAGTCTCTGGCCGATCAGGCCTATCGCAGCCTAAAGGAGCGAATCTTCGACTTTGGCTTTATGCCCGGTGATCGGCTCTCGGAATCCGAGCTTGCAGAGTCGCTGGGTCTGAGTCGCACGCCCCTGCGTCAGGCCCTTCAGCGTCTGCAGCATGAAGGCTTTGTAGAGGCACAGCCCAAGGTGGGGTGGATGATTCCACCGCTTCGCTTCGAGCGGTTAGATGCGCTTTATGACTTTCGTATTCTGCTTGAGTGCTTCGCGGCTCGTATGGTCTGTCTCATCGAAGGCCCTCGGCCTGGCCTGACAGCGCTCTCAAAGATATGGCGAGTCAAGCCAGCGGATCGCATTAAAGATGCCAAACGGGTAGGTATGCTCGATGAGTCTTTTCACCAGGAACTCGTTGCCCTTGCGGGTAATTCAGAGATCACCAAGACCCACCGCGAGATCACCGAAAGAATTCGCATTGTGCGGCGGCTTGACTTCACCAAAGAGCACCGCATCGACGCCACCTACACCGAGCACGGCCTCATAGTGAAGGCTTTAGAGGCCCGGCGCAGCGAAGAATCGCAGCGGCTACTCTCGGCTCATATTGAACAAAGCAAAATCGAGGTACGAAAAATCACTCTTGATATGCTCTACCGCGCCCGTGAAGCCCAGAACCTAGTGCTGTAGGTCTCGACGATCTTTCGGAAGTCTCGGAAGTGCGCAGCAATAGGGGCTAGGCCGCCACCCCCAGGCTTGCCAGATACTCGTCGTAGCTGCCCTTAAAGTCGGTTACCTTGCCATCGCCATGCATAGCCCAGATGCGGTTGGCCACGGCATTGACAAACTCGCGGTCGTGAGAGACCAAAAAAAGCGTGCCGGGGTACTTCTCAAGGGCCAGCTGCAGCGACTCAATCGACTCCATGTCAAGGTGGTTGGTTGGCTCATCCAGGAGCAGCACATTGGCCCGTTCGAGCATCAAACGGCCAAAGCTCATGCGGTGCTTCTCGCCTCCCGAGAGTACCTTAACAGGCTTATGCACCTCATCGCCTGAGAAGAGCAAGCGCCCAAGAATCGATCGCAGCGCCTGGTCATCGTCGCCCTCCTGGGCATAGGCCCGCAGCCAACTGGTCAGTGTGGTGTCCTGCTCAAACTGCGGGTAGACATCCTGGGCCATGTAGCCAATCTGGGCGTTCTCGGCCCACTTTACGAGTCCCGCATCAATGGCAATGCCACCCCTCTCATCGCCCACCATGGCCTTGACCAGGGTGGATTTTCCCGCTCCATTGGGCCCCACAATCGCGATCTTTTCGCCGGCCTCCACCATAAGTGAGACCCTATCGAGCACCTTTTGGCCATCGTATTCCTTAACAATGCTCTGAAGGTGCACCGCTTGACGAAAGAGCTGCTTGGTCTGCTCAAACCGAATGAACGGATTCTGACGCGAGGAGGGCCGCACCTCTACCGCCTCTGACTGAATCTTTTCAATCAGCCGACGCCGGGATGTCGCCTGCTTAGCCTTGCTTTTATTCGCAGCGAATCGGCGTACGAACTCCTGCAATTCTGTAACGCGTTCTTTACTCTTGGCATTGGCCGCCATGAGCCGCGCGCGTGATTCGGTGGAGGCCAGCATATAGTCGTCGTAGTTGCCGGGGTAGATACGAATCTCGCCGTAGTCGACGTCAGCCATATGGGTGCAGACCGAGTTCAAAAAATGTCGATCGTGCGAAATGATGATCATGGTGCAGTCGCGGTCGTTGAGCAGGTCTTCAAGCCAGCGAATGGTGTCGATATCTAGATTATTGGTGGGCTCATCAAGCAGCAGTACATCGGGGTTGCTAAATAAGGCCTGGGCCAAGAGCACCCGCAGCTTCCAGCCAGGGGCAATCTCACGCATCGGCCCATTGTGCTGCTCGCTAGGGATGCCTGCGCCTAGTAGCAACTCACCCGCTCGGGCTTCGGCCGTGTAGCCATCGTATTCAGCAAACCTGGCCTCAAGGTCGGCCGCCTTCATATAGTCGTCTTCGGTGGCATCGGGGTTGGCGTAAATCGCATCGCGCTCGGTCATGGCAGCCCACATCTCTTCGTGGCCCATCATCACCACATCGAGCACCCGCACGTCTTCATAGGCAAACTGGTCTTGGCGCAGTTTGCCCAGACGCACGCCGGGCTCTTTCATGACTTCGCCACTGGTCTGCTCAAGGTCGCCGCCCAGAATCTTCATGAAGGTGGACTTTCCGCAGCCATTAGCGCCAATCAGGCCATAGCGGTTGCGGTCGGTAAACTTCACCGAGACGTTTTCAAAAAGGGGCTTCGCCCCAAACTGCATGGTGATATTGGCGGTCGATAACATCGCGAAAAATTCCGATCAGAAGAAAAAACTGTGCCCTATGCCTCTATGCCTGGCGCACCCAGTCAAAGGCGTTTCGGAACATGAGCATCCAGGGCGAGTCATCGCCCAATGCTTGGAACTGCTCAGGCACCCAAGAGAGTTGCACATTCCGAAAGACCCGTTCGGGGTGGGGCATTAAGATCGTGATACGGCCATCGGTATTGCAAAAGCCGGTAAGACCCTGGGCAGAGCCATTGGGGTTGGCAGGATACGCAGCGGCAGGCTCGCCCTTGGCATCGGTGAACTGCAGGCAGGCCTTCAGCCCTGCAGGAATGGTATCGGCTTTCCCCGATGACCGTTCGCCCCAGGCCGCGCGGCCCTCGCCATGCGACACCACCACGGGCAGTCGCGCACCGGCCATTCCAGCAAAAAAGAGCGATGGCGAATCACGCACCGTGACCCCCGACAGCCGCGCCTCAAACTGCTCCGACTGGTTGCGTACAAATCGTGGCCAGTCCTCAGCCCCCGGAATAATCTCTTTAAGGCCGCTCATCATCTGGCATCCGTTGCAGACCCCCAGGGCAAACCGGTCACTGCGGGCAAGAAAATCGGCAAACTGCTCGCGTAGGGCATTGTTGTAGAGGATCGACTTGGCCCAGCCCTGGCCAGCCCCGAGCACATCGCCAAAAGAAAACCCGCCACAAGCCGCAAACCCTTGAAAGTCTGCGAGTGACACTCGGCCCTCGGCAAGGTCGGACATATGCACATCCCAGGGCGCAAAGCCGGCCCGCTGAAAGGCCGCGGCCATTTCGACCTGACCATTCACACCCTGTTCTCGAAGGATAGCCACCTTGGGCGCTATACCCGTGACCAGCGCTGGAGCGGAGAGCTGCTGGTGGCGTGCAACGAGTGCCTCTGGCAGAACGACAGGTATCGCGGGCTCGGTTGTATCAATAGCATCAACGGCCTGGCGCGCCAACGCGGGCTCATCTCGGCGCTCGGCAAAACGTCTGCTGACCTCTGACCAGACCCGCTGCAGATGGCGACGGGGCTTGGCATAAATGCACTTGGCGTCACGATAGATCTCAATGGTGTCACGTAGGTTCAGCCCACCGATCTCAAAACTGTTCTTGTAAAGCCCATGGGTCCGCAGAATATCCATACACTCCGACCGCCGGGCCTTGGGTATCTGCAGCACCACCCCCAGTTCCTCGTTAAACAGCGCCTTCATGGTGATCTCATCGCGCTGCACAGCTACCTGCTCGGGGCGAATCTTAAAGTCACCCCAGTCGGCCGCAACCGGGTCTATAGCAAGAAGATCAATATTGAGTGTCACGCCACAGCGCGCGGCGAAGGCCATCTCACAGATACAGGCCCAGAGACCGCCATCAGAACGATCATGATAGGCACACACCAGGCCGTCTTTGCTACGAAGATCTGCGAGTGCGGCCGCAAGCGACTGCAGCAGCATGGGGTCGTCCAGGTCTGGCGGTGATCCGCCAAACTGGTTCTGGGTCTGGGCGAGAATCGACCCGCCCAGGCGTTGCCTGCCTGCTGAAAGGTCGATCAATACCAAAACTGAGTTCACCACGGTGGTATCAAGGACCGGCAGAAAGGCCCTGCGCACATCGGCCACCGCCGCCACCGCCGTGAGGTTTAAAGACACTGGAGAAATCACGGCCTGGGGGCCCTCGGGCGACTGCCACTGGGTGCGCATACTGAGCGAGTCTTTTCCCACGGGAATAGACAGACCGAGTTGTGGGCATACCTCCAGGGCAAGCGCCTTTACTGCAGCATAGAGTGCTGCATCCTGCCCAGGCTCACCGCAGGCCGCCATCCAGTTGGCACAGAGCTTTACCGAACGCAGGTCTTCGATGGGTGCTGCTAATAAATTGGTGATCGCTTCGCCTAAGGCCATACGGGCAGAGGCTGCGGCATCCACCACGGCAATTGGACTGCGCTCACCAAGCGCCATGGCCTGACCACCGTAGCCTCGGTAGTCCCATAAGGTGATTGCGACATCGGCCACCGGGGTCTGCCAGGGGCCCACCATTGGGTCGCGGGCCGTGAGTCCGCCCACGGTACGATCGCCAATGGTGATGAGAAATTCTTTGCTCGCCACGGTGGGGTGGGCAAGCACCGCCTCGGCCAGATCTTCGAGCTTTAGCACTGTCAGGTCGAGTTCGGCAGATGCCAAGGGCACGGTGGTTACATCGCGCTGCATCTTAGGCGGCTTACCCAGCAGCACCGACAATGGCATATCAACTGGCGCTGGCCCTCCCTCGGCCGTCAGACGCAGCCTGTCTTCATTGGTTGCCACACCAATCACTGCCCAGGGGCAGCGTTCCCGCGCGGCAATCGCGGCAAAACGCGCGCGCGCCTGGGGTGCAATTGCCAGAACATACCGCTCCTGCGACTCGTTGCACCAGATCTCGGCAGGCGAGAGACCCTGCTCGTCGACCGGTACGGCCGACAGAGTAAAGTCGCCCCCACGGCCTGCGCCATGAACGAGTTCCGGAAAGGCATTCGACAGGCCCCCTGCCCCGACATCGTGGATTGAGATGATCGGATTGTCTGGCCCAAGGGCCACGCAGGCATCGATTACCTCCTGGGCCCGCCGCTGCATCTCCGGGTTGCCGCGCTGTACCGAGTTGAAGTCAAGCGCCTCGTCGTTGCTACCAGTCTGCATCGAAGATGCCGCGCCCCCTCCCACCCCAATGCGCATGCCCGGTCCGCCAAGCTGCACGAGCAGGGCACCTGCAGGCAGTTCCTGCTTAAAGCAAAAGGCATCGTGCACCACCCCTACCCCTCCAGCGAGAATGATGGGCTTGTGATAGCCCCAGCGCCGCCCCTCGTGGTCGAGCAGAAAACTACGGAAGTAGCCTAGAAGATTGGGCCTGCCAAACTCATTGTTAAAGGCTGCTCCACCGAGCGGGCCGTCGATCATGATCTGCACCGGAGAGGCAATGCGTCTGGGCCCATCGAATCGTCCGTTGAGCCCTCCCTGCGCTGCCCCATCGAAATCAATTGCGGATACCGCAAATCCCGTAAGCCCAGCCCGGGGCTCCGCACCGCGACCTGTGGCACCTTCGTCACGAATCTCGCCCCCAGCACCGGTGGCGGCGCCAGGAAACGGGGCAATAGCGGTGGGATGGTTATGGGTCTCTGCCTTTAACACCGTATGCAGCTGCATGGGCAGCTCGCAGTAGGGCCCAGGCCCCGCGGGCAGGCCCACCGAACCAGGGGCGCTGCTATCTGCATGCGGTGCAGCCGAAGCAGCGCCCGCGGCTGGTATCAGTCGCAAGGCCTGAGCGCCCCGCAGAATTGCCGCATTGTCACTATAGGCAGATACCGTGCCTTCGGGCGTCTCGGCATGGGTATGCCGAATCATCTGAAACAAAGACAATTCCTGCGGCTGACCATCGATACTGAAACTGGCGTTGAATATCTTGTGCCGACAGTGCTCTGAATTGGCCTGGGCAAACATCATGAGCTCCACATCGGTGGGGTCGCGGCCAAGGGCCCGATAGGCATCCACCAGGTAGTCGACCTCGTCTGCCGACAAGGCCAGACCCAGGGCGCAGTTGGCCTCGGTGAGCGCCGCCCGTGCCGTGTTAGAAGACTCTCCCAGCGTAATGTGCTGCAGAGGCTGCGCCGCCACGGGGGCAAAGAGATCGCCCGGCGGGTCGCCCACAAAGACCGCCTCAGTCATGCGGTCGTGCAGAGTTGCCGCCAGGGGCATAATCTGAGGGTCTGCGGCCTTTACACCGCGCAGGTCACAACATAGGCCCCGCTCAACCCGAAGGACCGCAGAAAGCCCACAGCGCTGCAGAATCTCGGTAGCTTTGGAAGACCAGGGCGAACGCGTACCGCGACGGGGAAAGACCCAGAGCCGGGTCGAATCTCGTGGCACGGGTGGAATCTCAAAGCCGGAGAGGTCGAGCATCTGCTGCAGTCGCTGCCGCTCTGAAAAGGCGAGATCGGCAGTGCCGGTTGGCCCAGTCCGCCCGCCTCCGCCCGGGGCGCCCACTGCGGCTGCGGAATGCCGCATATCGCGCAAAACCAGATAGACCCAGAAGGCAGAGACAGCCTTTACGCGTGAGGAGACACGCTGCAGGGCTGAGAGCTTCTGCGCCCTGCGAAAGCCTGAAAACGCCTCAACACCCGGGAGGCAGAGCAGCTCTGACATAGAACTGGATTATACGATCCGGCCCGCCTGCATCTGCACCCGGCTGGCACAGCGTTGGGCCAAAGCCGCATCGTGGGTGACCACGATCACGGTCGTTTGGTGCCGCGCCTGCAGTTCGAAAAAGAGGCTCATGACCCGGTCTCCACTGACCGCATCTAGGCTGCCTGTAGGCTCATCAGCAAAGAGCAGCGGTGGGTTTAAGACAAAGGCGCGCGCGAGCGCCACCCGCTGCTGTTCACCGCCCGAAAGCGTCTTGGGGAAATGCCCGAGCCGGGACGAGAGCCCCACCTGAGCGAGCATATCTTTGGCCAGAGGCATAGGATCAGCATGGCCCGAAAGCTCCAGAGGCAGCATCACATTCTCCAGAGCCGTGAGCTGCGGCAACAACTGAAACGACTGAAAGACAAATCCCAGTCTGCCATTGCGCCGTGCCGCGCGGTCTTCTTCTGACAGCGAAGAGATGACCTCGCCCTGCCAGATCACCTCGCCCGCACTTGGGGTATCAAGCCCCGCAAGCAGGCCCAAAAGAGTAGACTTTCCGCATCCTGATGGGCCGAGAATCGCCAGAGAGGTACCCGGCGCGACGGTAAGGCTTACCTCGTGCAGAATGGTAAGTGGCGTGTCGCCATCAGATACCTGCTTGGTAACGCCGCGCGCCTCAATTGCGGGCGTGCTGGCCGCCACGGGTGCGTCTACGGTAGGGTCATGGTCACGGTTTTCGGTCACTAAAAAGGGTTCCTTGGTATGCGGTTGGGTCGGAGTTGGCTTTCTTTTTTCTGCGGCATTGTGGGCCTTGCCGCTATTGTCGCTTATCCATTCCCCAAAGCCCTTATGGGCGTTGCCCAGGCCGCGGCGCCGGCCGCCCCAACAATTCTGGTCTACGGCGATAGCCTGTCGGCGGCCTATGGCCTGAGCCGTGAACAAGGCTGGGCCTGGTTATTGCAGCAGCGCCTCAGCCAGCAGGGCTCCCCGATTCGGGTCGAAAACCGAAGCCTCTCCGGGGAAACCACCCACGGCGGTCTGCAGCGCTTTGAGCGAGTGTTGCGGCAGACCCGTCCACGCTGGGTTGTTCTGCAGCTCGGCGGCAACGACGGTCTGCGCGGTCTTTCTCTGCAGCAGGCCGAACAAAATCTGCGCGAAATGATTCGGCTGAGCCGGTCTGCCGGGGCCCAGGTGGTGCTGGTGGGCATTACCATGCCGCCCAACTTTGGCGAAGCGTTCACGACAAGGTTCGACCAGGTCTATCGTCGCCTGCAACAACAAGAAAAAATACCCCTGGTGCCTCTGCTGATCGATGGCTTTGCCGAAGACCTGTCGTTCTTTCAGGCAGACCAGATTCATCCTAATGCCCAGGCGCAGCCCATCATGCTCGAAAACGTCTGGAAGGTACTCGGGCCTTTGTTACCGCTACGCTCCTAACCAAGAAAGAATGCGTCTATGGCTACGCGATTCTCCCCAATCCACACCCTTGTTGCGCGACTAGCCTCACTGCCCGCTTTCGCCTCATTGCCCGCTTTCGCCAAATTGTCGCCTCGGACCTCATTGCCTCCGATGGCCTCATTGTCTCGGTTGGCTGTGTTATGCCCCGTAGCATTACTGCTGCTCACTGCTGCAACGAGTCTTCTGCCAGGGCCGCTATCGGGCATTGCTCTACGCACTGCCCATGCCCTTGAGTTTTCCGATATCGCAAAGGAAGGCGAGCTGCGGTATCTTGCCAGCCACCCCGAACCCCATACCTACCGCTATGAGTCGCATGTGCGCATCAGCCCCGAGAGCCTCACCACGGGCATGGTGCAGCTCTCCACCTGCCACTACCAGCTTGACCCCATTCGCAAGGTCGTCATCGCATTTAATAAAGACCGTCTGCGCTCCTTGAAGGTCGTTAAGGCAGAAGGCATTGAGAAGGTGGAGATTGATCGGCATCTGGTGGTACTCACCCAGGTGCAGCGCGGGGCATCCATCTGTATCGACCTTGACTCCCAGGCCCTAGACGCAATTGATGAGAAATCCTGGCGGCTGCAGGCAGGCCCACTGATGCGGCGGTACCTCGATGGCTACCTACCCATGACTGCCCATCTACGCGTCTATTGGACCGAAGGCCTGCTGCAGATCAAAGAAACAGACCCGTTACCGCAACCCGGGGTAATCGTTACAGAGTCAGCAAGCGGCGCGCAGATGAACCTTATTTTTGCCGGACGGTTTAAGGGCTCGATTGTCTTAGCAAAGAAATAGGCGCCGAATCCAAGTGGCCCAACACCGAAAAACCCACCCGAGGGTATCTCGCCTACTAGGCGCTTACTTGGTGTACTTATAGTAGGTGTCGTTGAGATAACGCCCCACATGCTCGATTTCTTCTTCAAACCAGCCCGCGCGGCTGCGGCTTGCACAGACCTCAATCATGGTTCTTACCTGGGCAAGGTTCTGCATCTTGCGAAAGTCTTCTGAATAAATTTCAGCGCCCTTGCCATCGGGCATCATTGAGTTATGGCAGGAGGCACAGCTTTTGTCATGCAGTGCCTTTCCGGTTGCCAGGTTACCCTTGGCAAATGGGGCCGCCTGTGCAGACTCAGCCACAAACCCCATTAGCATCACGGCCCCAATAAACAATGCCCCAGCAACAAAGGCCTCAACACGAGCGCCTCTAGAGGCGCTACTACGCGACCACCTACGTACCATGCCTATGCCTCGCCCCTCCCTGAGACTTCGCGTTGCAAAAACGGTAACACGATTACAAAGAAATACCAGGGTTACCCTTCATGCCGATGAGGCGTGGCGTATTGATCTTGAGCGCAGGCACGGTTTTTTTGTCTTTGAGCCAGGTCTCCACCACATCCCAGATCGGCTCGCCCGAGGCGCCTTCCGCAACCGGCGCCCATCCCGCCACCTTGTAGTTTTTATTGGCCTCAATCGGCTTACCCTTTAACCGCATGTCCTGAATGCGGTTGCCCATTTTTTCAAGAGGCGCACAGGCATACTCAAGCCCACCCACACGCACCATGTCACCGCCCTGTTGGTAATAGGGGTCGGGGTTAAACAGGTTGTCACAGACGTCTTCTAGAATGGTTTTTATCATTTCACCTGACATCTCGGTAAGCGTGCTAAACGAATAGGTGGTTGCGGTCTGGTCCATGACATGCTCGCGGGTGATGCTCTGGCCTGGCAGTAAAGAGGTGCCCCAGCGAAACCCCGGAGAGAAGGCAATGTCGGCGCCTTTTACGTCGATCATGGCATCAACCAGAAGCTGGTCAAAGCTGCCATTGAAGTTACCCCGCCGATACAGAGTTCCCTGCGTTACAGCCAGTACCTCTTCGAGTTTCGCCTTGTAGGGCGCACGTACCTTATCGATAAAGGCCTGCATCTCTTTGTCTGCCGGCAGCATGTTGGCAAACACCGGCAGAAGCTTATAGCGAAAGTCGGCCACCTTGCCATTTTTCACGTCAAAATCAAGCACACCGAGAAATTTGGTGTTCGACCCGGCATTGGTAACAAGCGTAACGCCCCCGGCATTTTTCACCTTCACGGGCTGAGGAACACCATCGTGGGTGTGGCCCCCCAAAATGGCATCAATACCCCGCACGCGCGAGGCCATCTTCAGGTCAACATCCATGCCGTTGTGGGAAATCACCACGACGACCTGGGCGCCCTTGGCACGGCACTCATCGACCATCTTTTGCATATTGTCATCTTGAATGCCAAAGGTCCAGTCGGGCACAAAGTGGCGCGGGTTAGCAATGGGCGTATACGGAAACGCCTGGCCAATGACCGCCACAGGAATACCATTTTGCTGACGAATCACATAGGGCTTGAATACCGGATCACCAAAGTCATTGGTCTTCACATTCTGGGCAAGAAACTCGATCTTTCCGGCAAGTTCCTTTTCAACAATCTCCATGACCCGATCGGCCCCGTAAGTGAACTCCCAGTGCGGGCTCATCATGTCGACACCCAAGAGCTTGGTGGCATCGACCATGTCTTGGCCTTTGGTCCAGAGTGCGGTGGCAGACCCCTGCCAGGTATCACCACCATCAAGCAGAAAGGCATAGGGGCGCGAAGCCTTCATCATCTTTACCAGACTTGCCATATGCGCAAAGCCGCCCACCTTTCCGTAGGTGCGCGCGGCCTTCTCAAAGTCGAGATAGGTGTAGGCGTGTGACAAAGCCGTGTTGGCGGCAATACCAAAGTGCCTCAGCAGAGACTCGCCTACAAAGTGTGGGGGCCGCCCCAGCATCTCGCCCAACCCTAGGTTGACATTGGGCTCACGGAAATACACGGGAAGCAACTGGGCATGGCAGTCAGTAAAGTGCAGAAAACTAACGTTACCGAACTTGGGCATGTTGTACAGGTCTGCGCCTTTTTTGGCCTGCGCATTGGCATCTTGCCACGTAGAAAACATGCCGCTGGCAGAGGCGGCTGCCATCACCCCAAGAAACTCGCGTCGATTCAGACTCATTTGAAAAACACCTTATTCATTGAAAAAAGGCCCAGAGACGAGAACTCTGGGCCTATCTCCTGGCGTAGATAATTACTGGTTAATGGGTGACTTCGGATCTAGCAACAATGACATGAGGTCACGCATCTGGGCCTCGGTAAGCACGCCCGCATGCCCAAACCGAGGCATGTTGGTACAAGCGTTATAAGCCTTAGCGTTATAGATCTTTCCCCAGGTGTATTTCACCACTGCCTCTGAGTTACCACGCAACTTACCGTAGTTGTAAAGGCTTGGGCCTAGAGTGCCATAAGAAAGTTCAGCCTTCGAAATCTGGTGGCAGTTATAGCAGTTGCCTCCGTTAGCCGATCCAGCCTTATCTGAGTAAGTGCTACCCCGACCGCTTTGTGCGACAGCCTCGCCACGCTTCCAGTCACCAAAGTAATTTCCATCAGAAGGCCACTTTATGGTCTTCATGTTAGCCTCTTCAACATTCTTGCGTATATCCGAGGCTAGGTCCTTACCCTCTGTCTCAGCAGCGGAGCATGCGAGGTTGACCGAATCCTGATTAAGACGATCAATACCCGCGATACCCTTGGCCTTAAATGATTTGTTAATCATCTCTGTGGCCATCTTATCAAGCTCGGCCGAGGAGTAACCGCCGGCGCAGCCTACAAGAGCAAAGATAGTACCGACCGCCAGCGCGATTTTTGTCATTTTCATTTCGAGGCTCCTTTAACGCTTGATGGTCGGCGCCAGTGATGGCACGCCATTACCGTTTACGCCCATATACATCGACAGGGCAATACTAGTCTCAGAGCCAAACTGCAACTCCGGAAACCGCTGCTGCCGAAAGCAGTCTTCAAGACGCTTCTGCATCGGCCACACCTGAGAGTTGCTCACACGGTACGCCGGCCACGAAGAAAACGCCTGACCGGCTGGCTCCTTCTTGGTTAAATTAGGAAGCCCCTGAAGCCGAATACGCTTATTGTCTTCAGCGTGGCAGGTAGCGCATGCGAAGTCATATGGGCCAGCGCGGAAAAAGAAAGCCCGCTTGCCCAGTTCGTACATCTTCTTTTCTTCCGGGTGACTCTGCGGCACATTCACGGGCATACCTCTAGACGCAGTAGCGATGTAGGTGACCAGCGCGACGATGTTTTTATGGTCGTCACGGTTGTAGCTGGCCACTTTGGGGGTGATGCCCTGCAGCTTCTCCATACACCAGGCAAGCCGCACCTCAAGGTCCATGACCCGACCGGCATCAGCAAAATAACGAGGCAATCCGACATAGGCACCCTTAACAACCCCTGGACCCTGTCCCAAGTCGCACTGCTCAAGCGATACGTTCTTCGGTCCGGCCTTTTTCTTCCAGAGTTCCTCGCCCTGCATCTCCCAGAGCTCGGCAGGATTACCGTCTTGCAAAAGCTCACGATACCGGTCAATGCCCTTTTCGGTCTCTGACTTCTGCTCGAGTGCCATGGCCCCGGCAGAGGCTAGGGCGCCAAATCCAAGCCCGACTACCCATGTTGCCCACGATTTCTTAATCATTATGTGTCTCCCGTCGTTTCGATGCACGCCCGCGTTAAAGCCGAGCGCGGGCTAATCTCCTTCACAACACCACCTCTTCCTACAAAAGGCAAGAAGCGGTGGGCTTCACCGCTAAAGCCACTTAAGCAATAGCCGCTTCGTCGGTACGGCTTTCACCCTTATTGTCTTTCCAGGTTACCGTGACCTTGTCACCGGCCTTTGCCCCCTTAATCTTGAACTGCAGGTAGGGATTCTTAGAAATTGCGGGGCCCCACTGGGCGGTCATTACCGGCTTGCCGTTATGGCTGCCAACTACCTCTTGAATGAACCAGGCAGGAACAATCTGCCCGTCAGACCCCTTGCGGGTTCCGGTTTCCATTTCGTGGGCCATAAGAACCCGCACGTCAGCCACATCACCCGCCATACGGGCACGAATACGCATTGGACTTGCCATCGTAAATCTCCTTTGGTTATCTCGAAGTCACTCTATAGTCATGCGGGGATTTAACCGCCGCAGCCGCCAAGGGTGACCTTGATTTCCTTCTTGGTCATGTAGAACTTGCCATCGGCCTTGACTACGGCAAAGACATCAGAGCTCTGGCCCATTTTTACCCGCATCGAGACGTCGGGATCAGCAGCCGGGGTGAACTCATAGATACCAGCCATCATGTTAGGGTTCTTCTCGACCATGACAGCAATCATCTCGGTCTTGGGAAGCTTGCTAGCGACCCCCACCGGTACGACAGCGCCGTTTTCGGCGATATCGGGCGAGGTGATTGCCAGCTCTGCGCTCTCTGCGGGCGATGCAACACCCATGGCCTTGAACGTGTCAGCAATGCTCTTGGTTTCAAACCATTCTTTTTTCCAGGCAGCCATAGCGGGGTTGGCCGCAAAGAAACCCATAGAGGCCAGGGCGGAATAGACCGCAGCGCCACCACTTACCTTTAGTACATCACGTCGATTCATACTCATGGAGATACTCCTTTCAAAAATATAAAAAACTAACGAGGCTTGCTGGTATCAAGGCCACGTGTGGGGCCGATCGGGCGGTTCTGCTCGATCAGGTTGCCATGACTGTCGACCGCAGACCCCGGCAGAAACGACGTCACACGTACTTCTTTTTTACAGTCTTTCATACAGGCAACATTCTTAACATCGGGCTTTCCCTTGAGGTCCCATAGCCCATGGTCTGCCGTCATGCCATTGCGATTGGGCATCTTTTTTTGCACCTCGGCAATGTTTTTGTCAGACAGCACAAAGTCTTCGGGCACGATCTCACCCAGGTTCAAGATATAGGCCACCACGGCATAGACCTCATCAGCCGAGAGCGTTTTGGGCATGGTCCAGGGCATGGCCCGGTTGATGTAATCCCAGAGTGTGGAGACCGTGGCCACCTTCATAAGCGTGGTGCGCTGGGGATAGTCTTCGCGGGCCAGATTCGCCACACGGCCGGTCTTGATATCTTCTTTGGTTGTCCCCCCAGCAATAGGAGTGAAGACATCGGTACTCTCGCCAAAGACACCATGGCAGGAGGCACACTGCGCCTCCCAGACATCCTGGCCTTTGGCTACCGAGCCTGAACCCGGGGGCAGACCTTTAAAGTCGGGGCGGACATCGATGTCCCAGGCTTGCACCTCGGCGGGAGTTGCCGCCCGACCGACCCCCTCAAACTTGCCTGCAGCCACCGCAGAACCAAGCAACGATACCGAGAGCATTGCCCCCAGAACCGTGCGAAGCCATGCCTGCGACTGCATTGTCTTAGCCAACTTGGACATTACTCACCTCCCCTGACTCGGCAATGCGCCAAGACTGAATCATATTGTTGTGATAAATCGAACGAGTACCACGTACTGCGCGTAACTGATGGACTGTGGGCTGCACGTAATCGGTGTCATCAATACACCGCGACTGCAGAATCGCCGGCTTGCCGTTCCAGGACCAGTCGATATTGAACCTGGTAAAGGCCTTAGTGAGTACCGGGGTCTCGAGTCGCGCGGTTCGCCAGTTTATTCCGCCGTCGGTAGAGACATCCACCCGCTTGATCTTGCCGCGGCCCGACCAGGCAAGGCCCGTGATGTTGTAGAAGCCTTTGTCGAGCAGAATCTGCCCGCCCGAGGGCGAGGTAATGACCGACTTGGCCTCCTGCATGCCGCTGTACTGCCGATGCATGCCATCGGGCATGAGGTCAACATAGTGGATTGCCTCGTCTTTGGTGGCCCACTTCTGATCGCCTACCTCGATACGACGCAGCCACTTTACCCACGAGACACCCTGAACGCCGGGTACCACCAGACGTAGGGGGTAGCCGTTTTCGGGGCGCAGCATCTCCCCATTCATGCCGTAGGCCACAATCACATCGTCCAGTGCGCGGTCGATCGCGATGGTGCGGGTCATTCCGGAGCCATCTGCACCCTCAGCAAGAATGTACTTACCATTTTTCTTGTCGTAACCGGCATCATCGAGCAGCATCGAGAGCGGCACCCCGGTGAACTCTGAGCAAGACACCATGCCATGGGTGTACTGCACCGTGGGCACCGCCACATTGCCCCATTCCATGGCGGTATTGGCACCACATTCAATAAAGTGAATGCGTGAGACCGAGGGCAGGCGCATCAGATCATCCATGGTGTAGACCTTGGCGGTCTTTACCATGCCATTGATCATGAGCCGATGCTTCGAGGGGTCGATGTCCCACCAGCCCTGATGGTGACGCTCAAAGTGCAGACCGCTGGGGGTGATGATTCCGAAGGTACCCTGCAAAGGGGTAAAGGCTACCGAAGCCGCCGACACCCGGGTGAGCCCCGGGCTTTCGCGTCGCTGCAGGCCCTGTTCAAACTGAGAGGGCACACCGTAGCCATTGGCCGCCACCGGCATGCCAAGCCCGACCGAGTGCGGAGGCAGCTGCAGGATATTGGGATCGCCCGCGCCCGACACCGGGTTAGAGGCCGCGCGCGCGGCACCCGCTAAGCCTAGGCCGGCACCAGCAGCAGTTACCGCAGAGGCCGCCAGAAACTTCCGGCGCATCTGGGTTGGCTCTTTAGCGTCTTCTTGTGTCAAGAAATTTTCGGGTGCCTTCATCAGGCGCCCGAGTCGCGTACTGAGTGTTGTCACATGATTCTCCCCAAAACCTTTTTTCGTGTGTTGCAGTACTGCACTAACTAAACCTCAAACCACCCCCTGTCTAGACCAGGTACCCAGCCACATCTTTAGAAACACTTATTTATCGTTATTCAAGAAACCCAGATACGCTGTTACTCCATAGCACCGGCAAGTCGTACGCACACCGATCGGCAGATATCGATCAGAAGCGCATCACTTACCTTGTAATAAACGAAGGTGCCACGACGACGGCGACTTAAAACCCCTGCGCGATAGAGCATAGTGAGGTGACGCGAGGCATTGGGCTGAGGCAGCCCCGTGGCCTCAACTACCGCTTGCACTGATCGCTCTTCGGAACAAACAGACTGAATAATTCTTAGCCGCGCTGGCTCAGAAAGGAGCGCAAAATACTGAGCCGCCCGCTCGAAAATAAAATCGAGTTCGGCCGTGTCGTGGGACAGCCCTTTAGCGAAGTCTTCGTTTGTGGCTTCTTTTGGGGCTGTCGCAGAAACAGAAATTGTCATGGATGTGAAAAATATTCCTTTACAAGCATATAGTCAAGAACAAGGGTTGACGCGGCGCACAATCGGCCTCTTGGCGGATCTTGGTCGGCTCTCTTGCCCTTCTCAGAACCCATAAGATGACTCCGCATTCCGCCCCCCCACCTCTGTTGCCAGCCCGAGATCTCGGGGCTGCACTCTCTCGGGCCCAGCGGGAGAAAAGCCGTGCGGTCGCGATCATGGTCACTGCCGCGCACTGCCCCTGGTGCGGACTCGTTATTGAGGAGCAACTGATTCCCCGCATCCGTAGCCGTACGGGCCCTAGCCTCGACGTTGTTGTATTCGATATCGCCGATAGCCAGACTGTCCTCGTTTTACAGCCCGAGACACGACCCGATACGGGCGGCACAGAGCGGCCTGGGCCATTGGCCAAGCCATCGCCTACGACCCTGCGGTTTACGCCTGCCCGTTGGGCAGAAAGCCACGGCTATCGTGTCGCACCCACTGTTGTGATGGTCGGTAGAGACGCCGGGCCACTATTTCCACCCTTGGTGGGATACAGTTCTAGAGACTTCTATGGCGCCTACCTCGATGACCAGGTTGTGCGTGCCCACCGCTACTGGAGCCAAACCGCATGAACCCCCTGCCCTCCTCTCACGAACATACCCAGCGTCAGATACTGCATGAAGAAGTGCACGCCCGTCCGCCCATTGCCCTGTGGCCGGAAGAGCGGGTCTGCAACCAGGCCTTCCTTCTCACCGAGCCTCACCACCGGTCCAATCAGAACGCCTTCATCGAGTCTCTCACCAAGGCCTTGCAGACCGAGACCCATCCGGTGCATGGCCAGAACTTTCGCATTCTTGAGCTTCTGCCCGAGCCGCAGAGGATGCTGCTGAAGTGGGAGTTACACGGGGAGTTTTCCTCGCTTACCGTCTACGAACAGGGCACGCCCAATATCGATACCGACTGGATAAGTTCGCGTCAGGCCATGCTCAATCGGCTAAGGACGCGGCTCATGGATCTCGGGCTAACGATGCCCGGGGCAGACTTTGGCGAGCGTATCTCCGCACTCGACATTGCCATTCGCCGCGCGGACCCCGAGGAAGACGCGGCGATCTTTGCGCCGCTCTTCTCCGATAACACCCTGGTGGGTGCCTCCATTCTGGCCTCGGCCAGGGCTCAGGTCTGGACCGACTTCCAGCTCGATGACATGGGTTTCATCTGCATACTCGTGAACCATCAGGGCATGGGATCGCGGCAGGCCGGCCGGGTGGTGCAGCGACTCATCGATATCGATACCTATCGCATGATGGCGATGCTCGCGCTGCCCCGGGCCAAAAGTCTTTCAGAGCCCTTGCGTCGGGCCGAAGAGGAGCTTGCCGGACTCTCGGGCAAGATTGCCCTGGCAGAGTCAGCCCCTGTTGCCGCACTGCAGGCCGTAGGTACACAAGACGGATCCACAACGCAGCCTCCCGGATACCCAGACCACGAGGGACTGCTCAAGGGCGTATCGGTGCTCGCAGCCCGCGTGGAAGAATGGATCTCTGCCCATGGACTGCGGTTTACGGCCAGCGAGGCCTATGTCGAACTCGTACGTCGCGCAATCGGCGAACTCAAGGAGACGCCCTTGCCCGGCGTACAGAACCTTTCAGAGTTTATGGACCGCCGGTTTGAGCCGGCGATGCGTACCTGCCGCTGGACCCAGCGTCGACTGCGCGAACTCTCCGACCGGGTCACGCGTACCACCCAGATTCTGCGCACCGGCATTGAGTTTATGAACGAGCGGCAGAACCAGGCGCTGCTGGCCAGTATGAACCGTCGGGCGCAGCTGCAGCTCAAGCTGCAACAGACCGTAGAGGGGCTCTCACTGGTTGTGCTCACTTACTACGGGGTGGGGCTAGTGAACTACCTTGTCAAAGGGGCAAAGTCTGTCGGCCTGGATCTGCCCACAGACCTCATTACCGCAGCAACGGTGCCTCTCATTGGGGGTTTGCTGCTGCTGGGAATTCGTCGGGCCCGGCGTCGAGTCGTAAATCAAGATGCTCCTCTGTAACCGCGTACGCCCCAGAAAATTCTGCTTCGCGGAAGAAAACTGAGCGCACCACCAGGCAGCCTATCCCCGCGCCTTGCGCCGCTATGAGGCCATTAGGCGAGTCTTCTACGGCCAGGCAAGACGAGGCCGGCAGCCCAAGACGCCCGAGGGCAAGAAGGTAGGCCTCGGGATCGGGCTTCTTGCGGGAAACATCCTCTCCACATATGGCAAACAAGGGCGGCAGGGCCAGATGCGCGGCAAGACACTGGGTCCATAAGGCTTGCCAATTGTCACGGCTGGTGGTGGTCACCACAACCCAGCATAGACCTGCCGCCTTTATCTGACCTACCAGCGCTGCCAGTCCCAGACGCGGGCCCACCAGGCCTTGGGCCAAGCGGTCGGCATAACAGGCATTCTTTAACTGATGCGCCTGCTTAAGCCGCACCAGGCCTTCTGGTGTCAGCCACTGGGTATCGCCGCGTATTCGGGCGTGGGCCTGCATGCGTTCAAAGCCCCCGGTCACCCGCAGCAGGTCTGCATAGTCTTTAAAGGTCCAGTGCCAGGGGATGCCGAGTCTTACAAAGGCCTCATTGAAGGCAGGCAGATGGCCTTCGGCCTCCGTCTCTGCAAGGGTGCCATCAACATCAAAGAGCAGGGCTTTGGTTATACGGGGATCAATCGTGTAGGCCATGGCCGAACGTGTCGTAAAAAAACAGAGCCTGAGGACGAAAGCACGGAGACACGACTAGACCGAAAAGTGCTGCAGCACCGGGCGAATGTCGTCCACTAGTCGGTCGGGATTTGCAAGCGCAATCGGTCGGCCATGGTTGTAGCCATAGGGCACTGCCCAGCAGACCACACCCGCAGCCTTGGCCGTAGCCACATCAATTTCAGAATCCCCCACAAACAGGCTTGAGTCCACCGTCGCCCCGGTCTGGGCTATGCAATGTAAGAGCCCTGCCGGGTCTGGCTTCTTCGTTGGCAGCGAGTCGCCCGAAATCACCATATCAAAACTATGCGTCATGTCATGGGCCTGTAACACCCTCTCGGTAAACCGCGACTCTTTATTGGTGAGAATCGCCCGCCCAATGCCGAGGCTGCGCAGCACGGCCAGAGTCTCCACCACGAATGGGTACGGCCTGCTCATGGTACCCGCGGTGTCATGGTAGTGGGCCACAAAACGCGACATCACCTGCGGCCAGTGCGCCTTATCTGGTTCTCCTATCTGGTCGGCCCAGGCCTGCTGCATCAGCCAGCCTGTGCCATGACCGATCCATCGCCGCACATCCGACTCGGGAACCGACCGCCCAGTAAAGTCTGCCAGTGTGCGATTCACCGCCTCGGTGATCTCGGTGGCGGTGTCAATCAGCGTGCCATCAAGGTCAAAGACGACCAGCCCCTTCATCACTGTCCCCTGCGCTTGCGGTCCATGAGCCGCAGAATCATCGGCGTAAAGATCAGCTGCATGGCAAGGCCCATCTTGCCGCCAGGAATCACCAGGGTGTTGGGCCGGGTCATCATCGAGTCGTGCAGCATCGACAACAGATAGGGAAAGTCGATGCCCTTCGGATTGGTAAACCGAATCACCACCAGAGACTCATCGGGCGACGGTATATCTTTGGCAATAAAAGGGTTGGAGGTATCTACCGTAGGCACCCGCTGAAAGTTGACATGGGTGCGCGAGAACTGCGGCATGATGTGGTTGATGTAATCGGGCATGCGCCGCAGTATGGTGTCGACCACAGCCTCTTGCGAATAGCCGCGCATCTTCTGGTCGCGATGCAGCTTTTGAATCCATTCCAGGTTCACAATCGGTACCACGCCCACCAACAGATCGACATATCGGGCCACATCAACCGTGGCATCGGCATAGCCCCCATGCAGCCCCTCGTAGAACATTAGGTCGGTATTGCTAGGAACAGGCTGCCAGTCAATAAAGGTACCCGGGTCTTGCTTATACGGCGCCGCCTCCTCGGCATCGTGCAGATAACGCCGCACCTTTCCCTCACCAGTCTCACCATAGCCTTTGAAGAGTTGCTCGAGTTCAGATAACAGGTTGGCCTCAGGGCCGAAGTGGCTAAAGTGCCGATTGCCCTTGGTCTCTGCGTCTTTCATGGCCACGCGCATCTCCATGCGGTTATAGCGATGAAACGAATCCCCCTCGACGATCTGCGCCGCAATGCCCTCACGCCGGAAGATATGCCTGAAGCTGCTCATCACGGTGGTGGTACCCGCTCCGGATGAGCCCGTAATTGCCACAATGGGGTGCTTCACAGACATAGCATTACCTTTTCACATGCGATTTTTTCAAAGAGCGCTACCGGGCGTACAACCCCGCCTCGCAAAGAGCGCCAGACTCAGATCAGACAAGCAGGGTCAGGCCTGGTACAACGACCGCTCCTTAAACAGCGGAGAGCTAAAGGCCTTGTCTTCCCCTTTGTCGAAGGCTTCGTGGTAGCCCGCGATGCGGTCGACCTCTTCAGAGGAGCCCAGAATCACAGGCACACGCTGGTGAATCTGATCGGGCTGAACCTCCAAGATCCGCCCGCGGCCGGTGGATGCCTTGCCCCCCGCCTGTTCCACCACCAGAGACATGGGATTGGCCTCGTACATCAGGCGCAGACGCCCGGGCTTGGACGGATCCTTCGTGTCTCTGGGATACATAAACACCCCGCCACGCATCAGAATGCGATGCACGTCGGCCACCATGCTGGCAATCCAGCGCATATTGAAGTCTCGCCCCCGAGGCCCGGTCTTGCCCGCCTTACACTCCTCGATATACCGCAGCACCGGCGGCTCCCAGAACCGCTCATTGCTGGTGTTAATGGCAAACTCACTGGTCTGGACCGGAATCTGAATATTGGGATGGGTGAGAATGAAATTGCCCACCTCACGGTCGAGCGTAAATCCATGGGTGCCCTGGCCCACGGTTAATACCAGCATGGTGGATGGGCCGTAGACCGCATAGCCCGCAGCAAGCTGGTCCTTCCCAGGACGCAGAAAATCCTGTGGCTCAGGCAAGCGCCCCTCAGGGGCCTTCAGAATCGAAAAAATCGACCCCACCGATACATTCACATCGATATTCGAGGAGCCATCCAACGGGTCGAATACCGCAAGGAAGGCACCCGGGGCCTCTAAGTCATCAAAGACAATCGGGTGGTCGTTTTCTTCGGAGGCCATACCCGCCACCAGACCACCCAGATGAAAGGTGTTGATAAACGCTTTATCCGACAATACATCGAGCTTTTTCTGGGTTTCGCCCTGCACATTCTGCGACTCGAGGCTGCCCAAGACGCCGGCAAGCGCACCCTTGGCGGTCATGCTTGAAATCGCCTTAACCGCTGCCGCAATATCGACCAACAGGGCAGCAAGCGCGGCCTGCTGGTCACTGCCCTTGAGCTGCTGAATCAGAAACTTTGATAGGGTCGTGCGTCCAAGGTGCATAACTAGTCTCCCTAAAGATAAAAATTCGTTCTCGAAGCCTTCGTAAGCCCTAGGCCCCCTGGTCCTGCAAGCCCCCAGAAAACACACGCGAGGCCCGAATATCTTGCGCTGAGATTACCGAGAGGAAATCGGCGTTGACCGCAGCGCCGCCCCGTGTGGCTGCCTCAAACACCCGATTGGCCTGACGCAGCCGGGCCCGATCCAGGGCATTGCGCACCGACCGCGCATTGGCGAAGTGCGGCTGAGTCTTGCGAAGCGCAATGTACTCGGCCATCGCGGCCTGTGCTTCGGCATCGAGCGTGTAGTGCATCTGGCCCACCATGGTCTTGGCAATCGACAGTAACTCGGCATCGGAATAATCGGGGAAATTAATGTGGTGGGCGATTCGAGAGCTCATACCGGGGTTGCTCTTAAAAAACGTATCCATGCGTTGCTTATAGCCGGCAAGAATCACCACCAGGTCGTCGCGGTTGTTCTCCATTACCTGTAGCAAGATCTCGATGGCCTCTTGGCCATAGTCCCGCTCGTTTTCAGGCCGATACAGATAGTACGCCTCATCAATAAACAGAACCCCACCCATGGCTTTCTTCAGCATTTCTTTGGTCTTCGGGGCGGTATGGCCAATGTACTGGCCCACCAGGTCATCGCGGGTGACGCTCACCACATGCCCCTTACGCACATAGCCCAGGCGATGCAATATAGCGGCCATCTTCATAGCCACCGTGGTCTTGCCCGTACCGGGATTACCGGTAAAGCACATGTGTAACGATGGGGTTGCCGCCTCCAGCCCCAACTGGGCCCGCGCCTTAGACACCACCAGAAAGGCCGCCGTCTCGCGAATACGCTGCTTCACGGGCTTTAAGCCCACAAGCTCACGATCGAGTTCATCGAGCACCTCAATGACATGGGCCTCTTGCAGAATAGCCTGAAGGTCAACGGTGTTGGCAGCTTGTGTCATGGGCTCCCTTTCGCTTGACACCAAAAACTAGTACCGCTCTCCGGACGGCTTGTCAGTGGCATACGAATGGGTGGTATAGCGCAGATTGCGGCCTCCGGCTTCCTGCCGTGCAAGCCCAAAGCCTGGCTCGTGCCCGGGCCGATGCACGATAAAGCTCATCACCTGCGACTCGGTGCCCCGCGTGTTGTCAAAGGCATTCACCTTGATATAGCAATTGGCATTGGCCTTACGACAGGCATTCACCTCGTAGAGCACCGCCGCCCCATCTTTGATCTCGAACATCGGGATCCCCCACATGTTCCAGTAGGTGTTACGGGGATGCGGGTCATCGGTCCATTCCACCGAAAGGGCCCAGCCACGACCAATGGCGTAGTCCACCTGAAGGCGAATCTCTTCATCGGTGAGGTCGGGTAAGAAAGAAAACTGTCCTTGGGTAATACGCATTTGAAGACTCCTTTAATGGTGTTCGCTACCGTGCCTCTGTCGCAATTCGCCGCACCTTACGAGACCGAGGGCGTAACTGCAAAATCGGGGGCATCGGTAGAGGTGTAGTTAAACTCCACGCCCTTCCATGTCTCCAGCGCTGTTTCCAGTGGCTTACACCACTTCGCCGCAGCCTTGAGAATCTCTGGGCCCTCGGCCATGATGTCTTTGCCCTCGTTGCGTGCCTTGACCATGCACTCGAGGCCCACCCGGTTGGCAATCGCACCTGCCTGAATCCCGTCGGGGTGGCCAATGGTGCCGCCACCAAACTGCAAAATGACATCGTCTTGAAACAGGTGCAGCAGCTGATGCATCTGGCCCACATGAATGCCGCCCGATGCCACGGGGAGAACCTTTTTAATGTCGATCCAGTCCTGTTCGAAAAAGAGCCCGCGCGAGAGGTCTTGTTTGTTGTAGGTCTCACGGCAGACGTTATAAAAGCCCTGCACGGTCATTGGGTCGCCCTCGAGCTTGCCAACCGCAGTGCCGGTATGCAGATGGTCAACACCTGCCATGCGCAGCCATTTGGCTATAACGCGAAACGAAATGCCATGGTTACGCTGCCGGGTGTAGGTGCCGTGGCCAGCACGGTGCATATGCAGAATCATGTCGTTCTTGCGTGCCCAGTTGCTCATCGACTGAATCGCGGTATAGCCAATCACCAGGTCAACCATCACGATCACCGAGCCTAGTTCCTTGGCAAACTCGGCCCGCTCGTACATATCTTCCATAGTGGCAGCGGTCACGTTCATGTAATGGCCCTTCACCTCACCCGTATTGGCCTGGGCCTTATTGACCGCATCCATGCAAAACAGAAACCGGTCACGCCAGTGCATAAAAGGCTGACTGTTGATGTTCTCATCGTCTTTGGTGAAGTCGAGCCCTCCAGTGAGGCCTTCATAGACCACACGGCCATAGTTACGGCCCGATAGGCCGAGCTTGGGCTTCATGGTGGCACCCAGAATGGGGCGGCCGTATTTGTCCAAGCGCTCACGCTCGACGATGATGCCCGTGGGGGGGCCTTTGAAGGTCTTCAGGTAGCAGACCGGCACCCGTATATCTTCCAGACGACAGGCCTTTAAAGGCTTAAAGGAAAAAACGTTGCCAATAAGCGACGCTGTCATGTTGGCGATCGACCCCTCTTCAAAGAGGCAGATGTCATAAGCCACATAGGCAAAAAACTGCTGCGGGGTGGTCGTGCCCTCGCCAGTATTGGGCACCTTGTCTACCCGGTAGGCCTTGGCCTGATAACTCTCGTGCGCCGTCAGCA
Source organism: Burkholderiaceae bacterium (assembly GCA_049426285.1). Taxonomy (GTDB): domain Bacteria; phylum Pseudomonadota; class Gammaproteobacteria; order Burkholderiales; family Burkholderiaceae_A; genus Hahnella. The sequence continues at coordinate 35,981 of JBMSYB010000004.1, read as the reverse complement.
GGTCGGTCCAGACTACTGTCCAGGTGGCAGTGGAAGACTCTCCTGCCACCGCCGCAGCGGCCTCTTCGGGATCCACGCCCTCCTGGGGGGTAATCCGAAACAGGCAGATAGTATCGGTGTCCTTGGGCTCGTAGTCTGGTCGCCAGTAGCCCATCTGCTTATATTTCAGCACGCCACCCTTGTAGCGTTCCTTAATATCGGTAATCCTTGCGTCTTGGGGGGCATTCATGCGTCTTGTCTCCTCTGTTAAATCTGTTTAACACGCCAGTCGTCAGTCTATGAAGACAATACGGGTAAGGTAAAGTCACATTTAGTTAAATAAAAAATAAGTAGCGCTTATCAAAGCGCCAATCACCACTGGTATGGGAGGAGACCCATGCGGAACCTATCGCTACGACAGTTGCGTATCTTCGTCTCAGCGGCACGACAGTCGAGTTTTGCCAAGGCCGCCGATGAGATGCACCTCACCGCACCGGCCGTGTCCATGCAGATGCGCGACCTGGAAGAAGACCTCGGGATAACGCTCTTTGCCAAGAAGGGCCGGGGCGTGTCGCTCACAAGCGCGGGCGAGTACTTTCTCGTCTATGCGCGTCGGGTGCTCGCGTCCCTGCGTGAGGCAGAAGACATGATGAGTAAGCTCAAAGGCGTGGAGACCGGTCAGCTCACTATCGGACTGGTCAGCACCGCAAAGTATCTGGTGCCCCGGCTTCTTGCCGTCTTTCGGCGAGAACACCCCGGAATCCAGGTCGTTATTCAGGTGCGTAACCGGGATCAGTTGGGAGCCCTGCTCCGCGATGGCGACATTGACCTGGCCATTATGGGCCGCCCGCCCAAAGACCTTGATACCCGCGCCGAGGTATTCGCACCGCACCCCCATGCCTTTATTGCCGCCCCTGACCATCCCCTGGTGCAGGAACCGCAGATTGGGGTCAAGCAGCTCGACCAGCAAGAAATACTTGTACGCGAAGAAGGCTCTGGAACCCGTGCGGTCATGGAGTCTTTCTTTGAAGACCACCGTTTTCGGCCCCTCTCGACCCTGGAGATGTCGAGCAACGAGACGATTAAGCAGGCGGTAATGGCGGGCCTGGGAATATCGTTTGTATCGCTACACACCATCGGCCTTGAAAGTCATCATGGTGTGCTCAAGGTCCTGCGGGTGGAAAAAACGCCAGTAATGCGTCTCTGGCATGTGGTCAACCTGAGTAACCGCACGCTGTCGCTGGCGGCGGAGGCCTTTCGCTATTTCATGCTCGAACGGGCCAATGCGCTTATTGATGAAATGTTTCCGCAGTTTCGTGGCCTCACGGCCGGGGCCCTTGCGGCACACCCAAGATAGTTTATTTTTTTATATAATAAGCGCATGCCTGTTGCGCCCTCTTCTGTAAACCTTACCGATCTGCGCTCTGCCGCCGCCCAGGCCTCAGGTCTGCTGCGGCTCTTGGCCAACGAAGACCGGTTAATGCTCTTGTGCCAGCTTACCCAAGGCGAACAAAATGTCAGCGCCCTCGAAGACCTCACGGGTATCCGGCAGCCAACCTTATCGCAGCAGCTGGGAGTATTGCGCAATGAGCAGGTAGTGGAAACGCGCCGCGACGGAAAGCAGATCTATTACCGCCTGTGCAATCAGCAGGTAGAGGCCTTGCTTATGACTCTTTATGCCCTGTTCTGCCCCATACCCCATCGCCCCGATGCCAGGCCAGAGGCCGCAAAGACACGCGCCAAAGTATCATCGGTCTCGTGAAACACAATAAACAGAAGTAAACAAAATACTCAGCAAGGGAGAATCACAGCTATGACACTTGAGGTTCGTTGGCTTACGCCCAAAATCGCCGTATGTCCCCAGATCTCCGCGTCGGATATTCCGGCCGCCCAGGAGGCGGGGTTCAAGTCGGTGATCTGCAATCGCCCAGACGGTGAAGATGGCCCGATGCAGCCAAGCCAGTCTGAAATCAGCGACGCGGCCAAGGCCATGGGTCTGGCCTTCGCCTACCATCCTGTAGGCTCCACCGGCCACACCCCAGAGCAGGCGCTAGAGATGGGGGCTTTGATCAACAGCCTGCCCACCCCCATTCTTGCCTACTGCCGAAGCGGCGCGCGCTGCACCAACCTGATTGGCCTTGCGGCACAGCTTGGTCAGCAGGTGCCACAGTAGTCGGCGGCCCCGCTGCCATGCGGCTAATGCAGCAAGACTACCGGACAGTCATGCGCCGACTGCACAACTTAAAGGGGGCTGCCCGTTACATTGGTGCAGAAAAAATCGCTGAGCGCACCGAGCATCTTTCATCGCTGCTGACCCCTTAAGCCGAGACAGGGCACCCGCTTCCCGCCTCTTCGGTGGCCTATCCTGTTATTGCAGACATCCATGACCAGATCTCGTTCTTGGCCACCGCCTGCCGGGAAGAGACCGCTTCTTAACGACGAAAAAGTCTGGTGCCCGGAGCGGGAATCGAACCCGCACGCCTTGCGGCCCGGGATTTTAAGTCCCGTACGTCTACCGATTTCGTCATCCGGGCAGAATGACCTAACCCCAATTGTCTCAGACCTCAACCACCTTTTGCGGGTCAAACAAAGGATTCTCCCAGACCAGGTCGGCAGGCGTCTTGGCCTTGGGCACCCCGGCGGCGTAGCTTCCTGGGTTTGAAATGACTCGACAGCCCCCCACCTGATAGTCAAAACTATCGTGGATATGGCCATGAATCCATACCGTGGCCTTGGATACCAGAGGCGTGAGATCGGAGATAAACCCCGCATTACAAGGATCGTCCCGAAACCGGGGATGCACGCTGCCCGGGTGCGGGCCATGATGGGTAATCACCACGGTAGGGCCGTCGAAAGGTGTATTGAGCTTGGCCTCAAGCCAGTCGTGGTCTCTCTGGTGTAGTTCCAAGGCCCGCGCGGCCGTGAACTTCTCGCCGGGGGAGGTAATCCCCATAATCTTGCGGTGGTCTGCTAGGCGGGCCTCGCAGGCCATCATCGCGGCGCGCTGGCGCGACTCGCCCGACAACAGATAGTTGGTCCATAGGGTGCACCCCAGAAACCGCACCCCCAGGTAAACGAACTCATCACGGTCAAGCAGGATTACTGCGGTGTTCTGAGCTGCCTTTTTAATGCCAGCAATGGTCTGGGCGATGGTATGGTCATAGAACTCGTGATTACCTAGAACGTACAAAACCGGATGAGGCCAGCGACCGAAGGCCTTAATAGTCTCGGTCTCTTTGTGAATGTCGCCGGCCAGAACAAGCACGTCAGCCCAAGGGGAATACAACCGATCAACGCGCACAAAATCCGGAAAACGCTTATGCAGAAGCTCAAGGTGCAGATCAGATGCAAGGTGGATATGCATAGGGCTAGTTTACAATTCAGGTCCAACTGGTTGTCTGATTTATGACAAAAAATCAAAAAAGCCTATTGTTGTTTTTCTTTCTTGCGGGCCTCTGGCTACTCTGGTCGGGGCTCTATAAGCCCATTATCCTGGGTCTTGGCCTAGCCTCCTGCCTGTTTGTTGTCTGGCTCGTTCGTCATCTTGACACCGTAGACGAAGAATCCATTCCTACGGGCCTCACGCTAGGAATCCTTCCCTACTGGGGCTGGCTCTTAAAAGAAATCGTGGTCTCAAGCCTCCAGGTTTCCCGAATCATTCTTTCGCCCTCGCTGCCTATCAGCCCCACTCTAATCCAGGTACAGTCCAAGGCCCGGTCCCAGGTGGGCCGGGTGATCTTGGGCAACTCCATCACCCTCACCCCCGGCACACTTACCACCGATATCGATGAGCATGGGGTGATCTCCGTGCACGCGCTTACCCAGGCCGGGGCCGAGGGCACGGCCAACTCCGACATGAATGACCGCGTCGCGCGTATTGAACGTTATCGCAGTACCGCAAAAGGGGGAGCAGCATGATGCTTGCCGTGGCTGGCTTTGCCATCCTGGTCACCATGGTCCTGGCCCTTGCCCGGGGGATTCTGGGCCCAACGGTCTACGACCGGGTGCTGGCTGTCAATATGTTTGGCACAAAAACCGTTTTACTTCTGGCGCTGGTGGCCCTGCTCTTTGGCCGTCCTGACTTTATCGATCTGGCCTTGGCCTACGCCTTAATCAACTTCATCGGTATTCTCGCGGTGCTGCAGTTCGTGCAAATTCGGGAACTGCGGCGCAATCAAGAGTCAGGCCAAAAGGAAACCCCATGAGCCTAGCCTATGACATAGCCACATGGGTCTGTCTGGGTGCGGGGGCGTTCTTCGTGCTGGTGGGCGGCATTGGCGCCCTACGTATGCCCGACCTTTACACCCGGTTGCATGCCGCCAGCGTTACCGAAACCCTGGGCTCGCTGCTCCTTATTGCTGGCCTCATGCTGCACTCAGGAGGCCAGTTGGCAACCTTCAAGCTCTTCGCAATCCTGGTGTTTCTGCTCTTTACCTCGCCAATCAGCGGCTATGCCCTGGCCAATACGGCTCGAGCCTCGGGGCTTAAGCCTGTTCTTGGCCCACAAAATCCAAAGGCGCCGCAGCAATGACCTTTCTAGGATTCTTCACCCTTGCCTTTGTGGCCATATCAGCTGTCCTTGCCGTGAACAGCCGCAACCTGTTTGAATCCAGCGTCTGGCTGGGTATTTTCAGCCTCATGATGGCCGCAAATTTTTTTATTCTCGATGCCCCCGACGTCGCCATCACCGAGGCGGCGGTGGGCGCAGGGGTATCTACCGTGTTGTTCCTCGGCGCGTTGGCACTCACTGCTGAGCATGAGCATGTCAAAGAGAAATTTCGCTGGCTGCCGATCATCGTGATGTCCGTGCTCGGCATCGTGCTAGTCATCGTCAGCTTTGAGCAGCCCTTGCTCGGAGACTTCACCGCGCCAGTGCATCAGCATGTGGCCCCCTGGTATCTGTCTGAAACGCCTAAGCTCATCGACATACCCAATATCGTCACCGCGATTCTGGCGTCCTTTCGGGGCTATGACACCCTGGGTGAGGTCATCGTGGTCTTTACCGCAGGCATCGGGGTTATCTCGGTTCTGGGGTTTCGTCCCCAGTCGAAGTCCATGCTACGCGGCAGTTCCTTAGCCCAAAGGGTGCGTGGTATACAGCACCATGCCGTGCTACGGGTGGTCGGCAAGCTACTTATCCCAGTGCTCATGCTCTTTGCGCTCGTAGTGCAGTTTCACGGAAAGTACACACCAGGCGGCGGCTTCTCCGCGGGGGCGCTGTTTGCAGCGGCCGTAATGCTCTATGGCATTTTAGAAGGCGCAGACAAGTCTGCCAGAGCAATGCCCCAGGGGGTTATGCTTCGGCTCGCCGCCCTAGGGGCAACCATCTACAGCGGTGTGGGGCTGGTCGCCTTCTTTAAGGGCGGCAACTTCCTGAACTACAGTGTGCTTGCCACCGACCCGCTTGCCGGTCAGTACCTTGGCATTCTGCTCATCGAATTCGGCGTGGGGCTTACGGTTACCGCGGTTCTCATTATGATCTTCAACGCGATTGCCAACCGTGACTCCTACTAGCAACCTCCTGGTCACCGTACTGGGCCTGCTTAACTACTGGGTCTATATCTTTCTGCTCTGCGTGGGGCTCTATGCCGTTCTGGTGAAGGGCAACTATGTCAAGCGCATGATTGGACTGGGCATCTTCCAGTCGGCGGTATTTCTTCTGTATATCAGCATGGACAAGGTCGACGGTGGCACGGGGCCCATCTTTCAGGGCGAACCGGTAGCCGGACAGATCTTTTCCAACCCCATACCTCAGGTTCTTATACTTACAGCCATCGTGGTGGGTATTGCGGTCACCGCCCTTGGCCTGGCGCTGGCCATTCGTATCAAAGAAGAGTACGGGTCAATCGAAGAGGCTGACACCCAGAGAATGGACCGCGAGGCATGACCTTATCCTCGCACTTCGCCATCCTGGTGGTGGTGGTTCCGCTCGTAATGGCGCCTCTGGTGGCAGTCCTTCCGAGTCGGTCTGGAATCCCCTGGCTCGTAGCGAGCTTAACCGCCTTTTTTAGCTTCTTGCTTGCCATCGGAGTAACCCAGCAGGTCATGGCCCAGGGCATTCTGCTCTACGAACTGGGCAACTGGCCCGTGCCCTTTGGCATCGGACTTGTTATCGGGCCATTCTCGGCGCTCCTGCTCTTGGTTATTACGGGGGCCTCACTGGCTGCGCTGCTCTGGGGTCGGGCAAGCATGAACCATGAAGTCGGCGAGGAACACCAGTCGCTTCTCTATGCCTGTTGGCTACTAGCCACCGCTGGTCTGGTTGGAATCACCATAACCGGCGATGCCTTCAATGTCTTCGTGTTCATGGAGATCTCCGCGCTGGCCTCCTACGTGCTGGTTTCGGCAGGCCCCAGCCGACAGGCACTTACCGCTACCTTTAAGTACTTGGTTACCGGAACCATCGGTGCCACTTTTTACCTCATCGGGGTCGGCTATCTCTACATGATGACCGGCACGCTCAATATGGCCGATATGGCCGATCGCCTGTCCCAGGTATCGGAAACCGCGCCGGTGCTAATGGCAAGCGGATTTATCGTCTTGGGGCTCGCCCTGAAGGCGGCGCTCTTTCCGATGCATGCCTGGATGCCCAATGCCTATCGCTATGCACCAACCATCGTCACCGTGTTTCTGGCTGCATGCTCAACCAAAGTGGCGCTGTTCGTTCTCATCCGGTTTGACTTCCTTATTCTGCAGCCAAACCTTGGCGACCATGCCCTGCTCTTCACGACCATTCTTATGCCCCTGTGCATCTTGGCATTCTTGGTGGGATCCACGGTAGCGGTCTTCGAACGCGACCTCAAGCGCATGCTGGCTTATTCTTCCGTGGCGCAGATCGGCTACATTCTGCTGGGTGCCAGCCTGGTAAGTAGCGCAGGAACCACCGCAGCGATTCTGCATATGTTTAATCACGCGATCATTAAGGTGGCGCTGTTTATGGCGGTCGGCGCCATGGTTCTGCGCTATGGCTCATCGCGCATTAGTGACATTGCCGGAGCGGGCAAGTCTATGCCCTGGACCATGGCCGCGTTCTGTGTGGCGGGGCTCTCGCTTATTGGGGTTCCCCTCACCGCTGGCTTTATGAGCAAGTGGTTCCTTATACAGGCCATGCTCGAAATAGAAGGCATCGGCTATCTGGTTGTCTTCCTCATTCTGGTCAGTTCACTTCTGGCAGTGGTCTATATCTGGAAGGTCATTGAGGTGGCCTACTTTCAAGAACCAGCCAGCATGCCGCAGGGTGAGCCCCCTAGACGAATCTCCGAAGCCCCCTTGCCCATGCTCCTGATGATCTGGCTTTTGGCAATCGCCAATATCTGGTTCGGCATAGACCCAAGCCTGCCACTTGGTCTGGCCGGCATGGAGGTACAGCAGCTATTGGGAGCTTCCCGATGAGCCAAAGCACGCAGATCTTGCTCGCTCTCTTTGTACCTCTCGTGGGTGGCGTATTGCTTACTATTGCCGGACGCTGGCCCAATATCCGCGAGACCATCACGCTCACTACGGCGGGCGTTCTTATGCTTCTTGTCTGGTCATTTCTGCCAGCGCTACTGGCCGGAGAGCGGCCAGAGGCCCACCTTGCCACACTTATGCCGGGGCTATCGATCGCCTTTAAGATCGAGCCACTCGGAATGCTTTTCGCGTGCCTGGCCTCTCTGCTCTGGATTGTCAATTCCGTGTATTCCATTGGCTACATGCGTGGTAACCATGAGAAACACCAGACGCGCTTTTATGCCTGCTTTACCATCGCTTTAAGCGCCGCAATAGGCATCGCCTTTGCCGAGAACCTATTTACGCTCTTTGTGTTTTACGAGGTGCTCACCCTCTCCACCTATCCCCTGGTTGCCCACAAGGGTGACCCCCAGACAATCCAGCAGGCCCGTGTCTACATGGGAATCCTGTTGGCCACTTCAATTGGCCTCTTGTTGCCCGCGATTATCTTTACCTATTCCGTCGCCGGAACACTCTCGTTTACGCCAGGCGGCATTCTTGAGGGGCATCTGGCAGGGCCTGCCGTCGGCCTGCTTCTTTTGATGTTTGTTCTAGGTGTGGGCAAGGCTGCGGTCATGCCCGTCCATCGCTGGCTGCCGGCGGCCATGGTTGCGCCTACGCCGGTAAGCGCCCTGCTGCACGCGGTAGCAGTGGTTAAAGCGGGGGTATTTACCGTTACCAAAGTCATCCTATACATCTTTGGCCCTAACTATGTTTTCTCGCAGGCAGGCACCGACTGGCTGATTCCGGCTGCCTGCTTCACGATCGTGGCCGCCAGCGTGGTTGCATTACGACAGACCAACCTAAAGCGGATGCTTGCCTATTCCACCGTTGCGCAACTCTCCTATGTGGTAATGGCGGCGGCGCTTTTGGCGCCGATCTCCCAGGTCGGGGCGGCACTGCACATTTTTGCCCATGGTGTTGGAAAAATAACTCTGTTTTTTGCAGCAGGCGCAATTTATGTCGCCTCCAAGAAGACCGAGCTCGGGCAGCTCAACGGCATTGGACGGCGAATGCCTATTACGATGGTTGCGTTCACGATAGGGGCCTTGAGCATGATTGGCATTCCCCCCACTGCCGGGGCGATCTCAAAATGGGGGATTCTCGGGGGGGCCCTCGACACCCACAATATGCTCGTGATTCTCACTCTGCTGGCCAGTACCCTACTGAACTGCGCCTATTTTTTACCTGTGATCTTTAGAGCATTTCTTATGCCTGAAGATGTGGCGCCAAAAAAAGACCATCGCGAGGCGCCCTGGCCAATGGTCTTGGCACTGAGCACCACGGCGCTGTTTACTCTGGCCTTTTTCTTTTTCAACGGCATTCCCATTGCGCTTGAGATGCAGATATACCAGGGTGCGCCATGAATATTGCTGCCTTCCCTCCCAGCCTACTGCTCATAGTTACCGCGGTACTCGTGGCGGTTACAACCACTCGCCGCACGCGTTCGATTGGGCTTGCCGGTATCGCCATAACCGCGATGGCAGTCGGCCTTTTGCCTACTGGACAGCTGCTTGAGGTCGGCTTCATGAAGTACACCGTGGCACTTGTTTTTAACGATGCCACGCGGTCAGCCGCAGCATGGGCTGTTCTGGCTGGTGCCGCACTGGCGGTATTTCTTTCTCCCTTTCTTGATGAAAATGACCGCCGATCAGCGGTTGCGGGGCTCCTCTCAGCAGCCTTTGGCCTTGGCGTGATCTTCTCTGGCGACCTCATTGCCATCTTTCTGCAATGGGAGCTCCTGGCCTTAACCATTACTGCCCTTATTTTTATGGCTGGCACCGAGCAGGCGCGTGCCGCGGGCATTCGGTTTTTGTTGCTGCAGCTCACCGGTGGGTTTCTTTTTAAGTATGGAATGCATGGCTACGAGGCAAGCTTCGGGAGCTACCTGCTCTCCGCGGCCGCGCAGCCGATCGTCGAAATACCAGGAGGGTGGGCCCTGATTGCTGGGGCCTGCATCAAGCTCGGTGCGTGGCCTGTGGCCATGGTGTTGCCCGATGCGGCTCGGCATATTGCAGGCAGCGGCAGCCCCTGGCTTGGCATTGCCCTTCCGCTCACCGCCCTGATAGTGCTCAATGCCTTACTAGCGCCTCTGCCCACAGAATTTATAGCCCTTGGCCTTGTCATGATTGCCTATGCCATCGTCTACGGAATCGCTGCTCGCGCGGCGATGGTACGAATGGCCCGCATAGGGGTAGGCCTCACTGGCCTTGCCTTGGCATTGGCTGCGAGTGGCAGCGAAACCTTGGCGTGGGCCATTACGTGGCTTATCCCGGGTTTTTACGCCCTGGGATTTTTTCTCGCAGCCAGCGCATCGGCTGGGCAGACCGACCATGAGTCGCGAAAGGCCGAGGTTCTTGTTGATAGCGACTGGCTTTGGCGCACAGGGCTCTTCCGAGTTGCGAGGGCGCTCGCCCAGATTGCTTTTGGTCTTAGAAATGTCATTGCCCAGACCGGCTTCGGCATGGTAACGGCAGTCCAGCGTTTGGCCCGCCATTACTCAGGCATCGGTGGTCTGCTCTCGCGTACCTGGGGAATCGGCTACACCGCGATCTGGGTGATTGGGCTTTTGGCCCTCTACGCCATGATCTACCTAACGCTCTAGCCAATAGCCGATAAAGAATCAAGAGCCAACGGTCACTTTGCCTTTGGCCTTCGCCTTAGGGTTCTTGCCCCTAGAGGCGCAACTCCAGGCGAACGGCATCTTTTACCTTTGCCAGTTCGTCTAGTGCGATCGTAAGCCGCTCAAGCTCATGCAGACTCAATGGATCAAGCATTAACGAATTCGGGGCTTGCAACCCTACCAACTGCGCCTTCAGGCGGTACTTCTGGGCCAAATCAAATGCCTCGCGTATTGCCTGCCCCTCACTGCGCTGCATTTTTCCGGCAGCCTGCAGCCCTGCAAGCCGGCCATCGGTGGTAGTAGCCGCAATCCCGTTCATCAGCGAAAGCACCCTAGCCCAGGCCACCACGGGGGCCGTAGCGTCTTTTTTAATATCCAGACGGTCGGGGGAGATCCAGTTCCCGGGAAGCTTCTTTCGTCTCAGCCAGCGCGCCACCGCCGAGAACAAAACCGGGCGCGGCAGGTCGCCGACCGCGCTGCGCATAGAGTCTTGGGCGAGTTCACGCAGAAATAAGGGATGAGAAGGAGCCTCTGCCGTAACCCAGTCACGAAGCGTTTCGCCAAGCGCCAGGCTGCCCGTGAGGGCCCGAAAGTCGAGGAAGGTATGGGCATCTAAGAGCTTCTCGGGCGTGGGCCTGCGAAACCAGTCGGCCATAGCCTCTTTCCATTCCTCAAGGCTGCGACACCACTTCTCGTGCCTGGCCATTACGCCGCCCTTACACAAAGGAAAGCCAATCGCGGCCAGGGCATCGTTTACCTTGTCGGCCAGCGCAAGAAACCGGGGCCGGATCTGATCAGCCGCACCTGCATCGGCTACAAAGACAATCGCATTATCCTGGTCGGTGGCAATGGTCTGCTCCTCGCGGCCTTCGGAACCCAGGGCAAGCCAGCTCCAGTCGGGAAGGCCTTCAACCAGATTAGGGTCCTGTGCGGAGACGATCTCAATGGCGCGCTTGGTCATCGCGTCGTTCAGGTGGCTTACCAGCCGGGCCACCGCAGTAGCGGCAAGCCCTTCCTGCAGAAGCCGCTGGGCCAGCTGCCGAATACTGGCACTTACCTTGGCAAGAGAAGGCAGGTCACTGGCACGCTGCACCATGGCTGAGAGACTGCGTAGGCTCTCGCGTTGGTGGCGCACCAGATCGCTCTCCGAGATCACGCCCTTGAGCTTGCCCTCTGCCACCACCGGAACATGGCGAATGCCGTGGGTGGCCATACAGAGGGTGGCCTCCATTACCGACCAATGGGCAGGTGCGCAGATGACATCGCGGCTCATCACATCAGAGACGGGGGCCGTGAGATCCTTGCCTGGTAGGATAATTCTGCTGATCAGGTCGTAGCGGGTGAGAATGCCAACGGGTTCCATAAAGGTATTGACCACCACAATCGACCCGACCCGGGCGGCATGCATGCGCTCAAAAACGGCCCGCAAGGGGGTTTCGGGCAGGCATAAGAGCGGCTCAGACTTAACCAGCTCTGCAATGGGGGTCTCTAGGCTGAGTTCAGTAAGGTCTTGCTGCAGTGCGTCACTCACAGGGATTCCTCTATGTGAATATAGCTAGACTTTTGGATGAAGGCACAGTATTGTTCAAAAGCACAAAAAGTAATTTTTTCTGAAGTAAATCATTTGTGCAGTTCAGGCAGTATACGTTTGTATAATTGGTATTCCGTGCAACGGGAAACGCGGGGCTCTCGAGCCTAGGCAAGTTTTAGGGGGATTCTATTGATCGGTCTTGTGTCAGTGTTAAAGGGCATGACTGAATTTATTGGCCTTCTCCTCATGGGGCAGGGTCTTGTATACCTGCTGAGCTTTGGTCGCCACGACACCAATGCGGTCTACCTCATGTTTCGCTTTCTTAGTAGGCCTGTAATCAGTACCGTTCGCGCAATTACCCCAAGACAGGTTGCTGACCGACACTTGCCGTTTGTGGGGTTTTTTCTGCTCTTCTGGGTGTGGTTCGGCTTAGTGATTGTTAAGGCCTCTCTCGTCACCTCCGCGCTTCCGACTGCGCCGCAATAGCCCTCGCAAACCATTTCGGCCTGCTCTCATGAACGCTCTAGCCGCCTGGTATAACAAACAGATCGCCATCTGGGCGGGTATCTTTGGCAAAAACGATATCGCCGCAGAGTTTTGGGTACGTGCGCATCGGTATCAACCACAAAAACCGGCAATGCTCGTGACTGCCGCAAACCACCTCGCCCTCGCTCACAAAAACGCTGAGGCTGAGTCGCTCTTGCGCAAGAGCCTGCTCATCGATGACACGCAGGCTCCTGCCTGGTTTAACCTGGGTTTTTTGGTTCAGAAGCGCGACGAGCACGAAGAGGCGCTGAACGCCTTCGATAAGGCCATTCGGTTTCACCCCTCGCTCGATCGTGCCCACTATGGCCGGGCGTTGTCGCTCATGGCCCTTGGCCGCAACGAAGAGGCCCGTGCCGCCCTGCAGCGTACTGTGGAACTGCAGCCGATGAGCCCCTACGGCTACTACCACTTGGCAGTTTTGCAGTTCAAAATGGGAGACGAAAAAGCCTACCGAAAAACCACCCGCAAGCTGGGTAGCTTTGAACCCAAACTGGCGGTGCAGCTGCAACGAGAAACTGGTATTGATGCTGGCGTGAAAGATCCGTTTTTGTAATCCGTGCCTTAACGAATTGACTGACGAAACGGCGGGACAAGCCGGAATTTAAAATTTTAACTGGAGGACTTAATGCAACTCACTGAACGACACCTAGCCTACTGGCGGGCGTTGCTAAAGAAGACCGCATGGCTCCTGGCGATTTGGTTTGTGGTTACCTATGTTGTTGGGTACTACGCCGAAGCGCTGAGCTTTAGCTTCTTTGGCTGGCCCTTTTCTTTCTGGGTGGGCGCCCAGGGTGCCTTGATCGTCTATGTTCTGATCATTTGGTACTACGCCCGCTCCATGAACCGCATAGATGAAGAGTTCGGCGTTGCCGAGCCTGAGGAGGATTAATCATGGCGGGATTACTTGATGCAGGGGGCTCGCAAAAGGCCTTTAATGCTCAACTTAAGAAAGTCTACGGGTTTTATACCGGTGGCTTTCTTGGATTCTGCATTCTTTTGGCGATTGCCGAGCAGATGGGGCTGTCGAAGGCAGGCATTGGTTACGTCTTCCTAGCCGCAACGGTCATTCTTTATGCCGGTATCGGCATCATGAGCCGCACCAACGTGGCCGACGACTATTATGTGGCCGGTCGACGAGTGCCCGCGGTCTTCAACGGAATGGCAACCGGCGCCGACTGGATGTCCGCAGCGTCGTTCATTGGTATGGCTGGTGGTCTATATGCTGGTGGGTACGGTGGTCTGGCCTTTATTATGGGATGGACAGGCGGCTATGTGCTTGTTGCCTTGTTCTTGGCGCCGTTCCTGCGTAAGTTTGGTCAGTACACCATTCCAGACTTCTTGGGCGCGCGCTATGGTGGCACCATTCCCCGGTTTATTGGGGTAGCCATTGCCATTCTCTGCTCCTTCACCTATGTAGTAGCCCAGATCTATGGCGTGGGTCTCATTACCACCCGCCTTACCGGTGTGAGCTTCGAACTTGGAGTGTTCCTGGGGCTCGCTGGCATTCTGGTCTGCTCGTTCTTGGGTGGTATGCGTGCCGTTACCTGGACGCAGGTGGCCCAGTACATCATCCTGATCATTGCCTACATGATTCCGGTGGTCTGGCTCTCGGTAAAGCAAACCGGCTTCCCCATCCCGCAGCTCATTTATGGTCAGCAACTGGTTAAGGTGACCGAGCTTGAGAAGAAGATCAATGCCGACCCGGGTGAACAGCAGGTTCGGCAGATCTTTAAAGACCGGTCTGCAGCTGCCGTTGAGAAGCTTAAAGATGCGCCTGCAGCCTACGCGGCAGACAAAGCTGCACTCGAGACTAAAGTTGCAGAACTGAAGGCCAGTAAGGCAGACGATGCCGCCGTTAAAGCGGCTGAAGATGCTGTAGCAAAGTTTCCGGCAGACATTGAGGCTTACACAAAGGGGCTTAATAGCGAAAGAGCGCTTGCTGCTAGGGCAACCCCCCCACGCAACCATGCCGAGACATTCCCTGGCAAGGACGAGGCCGCAAAAGATAAAGCACGGAAAAACTTCCTGGCGCTGATCTTCTGTCTTATGGTGGGTACCGCTGCCCTGCCCCATATTCTGATGCGTTTCTACACTACGCCATCGGTACGTGAGGCGCGTAACTCAGTGACATGGTCATTGTTCTTCATCTTCCTGCTCTACTTCACGGCGCCTGCGTTGGCCGTGCTCGTAAAGTTTGTGATGTACAACGATATCGTGGGCTCACAAATTGCAGCACTACCTGACTGGGTCCAGCGTTGGAATGCTGTCGATGCCTCCCTCATGTCTATCGTAGACATAAACAAGGATGGTATTGTCCAGCTCGCTGAGATTCGCATTGGTAATGATGTGGTCGTTCTGGCGACGCCCGAGATCGCAGGCCTGCCGTATGTAGTGTCAGGCATGGTGGCTGCAGGTGGCCTGGCGGCTGCGCTGTCAACCGCTGACGGCCTGCTGCTTACCATCGCCAATGCCTTGTCCCACGATGTGTACTACAAGATGATTGACCCCAATGCACCGGTGTCGCGTCGCGTAGCCATCTCCAAGACCATGCTGTTGATCGTAGCCATTTTGGCGGCCTTGGTAGCGCAACAGAAGCCCGCAGACATTCTCTTCCTGGTGAGTGCGGCGTTCTCGTTTGCGGCGGCTGGGTTCTTCCCGGCCCTGGTGCTGGGAATTTTCTGGAAGCGCACCACCGGTATTGCCGCAAGCTTGGGCATGATTGGCGGTATTGCGATCACCTTCTACTACATGACACTCAACCAGCCTTGGATGCGTGAAGTGTTTTATGGTGTGGCGCGCTCTGTGCCCATTGGACCTGACGAGTGGTGGGGTATCTCTGCCATCTCAGCCGGTATCTTTGGTGTACCGCTTGGCTTCGCCATCATCATCATCGTGTCGCTGATCACACCAGCACCGAAGCGCGAAGTACAAGATCTGGTCTCCTCGGTTCGGTACCCCGACCTGAAGATGGCCTAAGCTTGCTACGAGGTAGGCCTTGCCGATACATCGGCAAGGCAGTCTCTAGATAAAAGCCCGTAGAGAAATCTGCGGGCTTTTTTTATAGATCAGCGAGCGGCTTAAGCCCAGCCTCAGCATCGCCCGACTGGCCCATGCGGGCAATGAGGTGATCCAGATAGCCTTCGAGGCCCGCCACCGAACCCTGCGGCATTTCTGCCAGGGCTTGCACCAGAATGCCAATCTTGGGCTCCGGCACCTTGGCCAGCAGCTCGCGGGCCTTCGGCGTTGCACTGAGTTCGAAGGCTCGTGCATCATCGGGGCATCGGGCCCTGAGCACATACCCTTCAGAAACCAGATGCCGCACGATATTGCTTGCGGTGGACTGGTGAATGGCCAGCCGATCGGTTAGCGCACCAGGCCGTATGCCTGGGTTTTCTTCGATGATCACCAGGGCCCAGACATGAGATCCTGACAGGCCGGTGGCCAGTTCCACCATACGGTAGTGTTCTTTTACTGCCCTAAAAATAACCCGAAACTGCTTTAAAACCCGAACAGCATGTTCGGGCACATGTGTTTTCACGACCAGCCTCCCTTAAAGACTGCAGAAGGCTAGCACCTTTTTAGAAGCTTGTGGTTGCGCTGAACTTAAATATTCTCGGCGCACCCGGCATTAGGTAGGCATCGCCTAGAAATTCTGCGGCATCGCGCCAGTATGATTTGTTAAAAATATTTTCAACACTGAATCGATAGGTCTGACGCTGCCCCGCCGCCTTATGGGCAAAGTTCAGGCCAAGATCGAGCCGCACGTAGCCAGGCACATACACCGCATTGTCCCGGCTAGCGGGGCGCCGACCAACATAGAAGCCTCCCGCCCAGACCGAAAGGCCCGAGACCTGGGGCAGCCGATAGTCGAAGAGGGCCGACAGCCGAAGCTTCGGTATGTTCAGGGCCTGCTTTCCTTCAAAGGCGGCATTATCAAGGCCTGAGGTATCCGATGCTAAATAGGTAGCAGCAACCTGCGCCTGCAGACCTGGCGAGAGTCGGCCAGCCGCAGCAAGTTCAAGTCCGGTGCGCGACTCTTTTCCGCGCTGCAGGTAACGGCCTGCGGGATTCCCCAGCGGGTCGACCGGATCATCGTTGCGAAAGTTATGCGGCCGCCAGCTGTGAAAAACCACGGCTGAGGCCTCGAGCTGCGGGCGAAGAACGGCCTTGGTACCGAGTTCTACCAGGTGCAGCCGACGGGCGGGCAGCACCTGGCCGTTATTGGCAGACGACAGGGGAGCGACGGCACCGGGCTCGATATCTTGACGATAAGACGCCCATACCTGCTGCTGGCCATGCAGTGGGAGGCTGTAGGTGGCGGCAGGTAGGAGCCAGTGGTCTGAGCGACTTCTCCAATCAATCGGGTTGTAAAAGTCAGGATCGAAATCCGCCCGATAGCTGTCCTTCATTTGAACCCCACGCAGACTTAGAGAGAGCGCGCCCTCGGCCAAGGCCACCCGATCAGAAAGGTAAAGACTGGACTGACGAATCTCGCGACGGAAGACATCTCTGCCAGACGCGTCGCTCGGGCCGCCTGCCCAGGAAGAGCGAATTACATTGCCCTCCCCAACGTAGGCGTAAAGGTAATCAGGCTTTGTCGATACATGCTCAAGAAACTCCCCCCCAAGGGAAATCGTATGGGTCATTCCTCCCGAGGTAACTCTTCCCGTTAACTCGAAACTAACGGCCTGCGTGGACCGCTGCTCGTTGATCGATCGATAATCATAGAAGCCGAAGTCCCCGGAAGACGAAAAGTACGAATCGCTTGTAAACCCCGAAAAATCCAGACTGCCCCATGGAAAGCTGCTGTAGTCATCGGTCTTTACCCGATGCATTGAGGCCTTGGCTGTCGCCATCCAGTCATTCTGCAGAGGCATCTCCCACTGGGCCATGGCAAAGGCGGAAGCAAACCGCACGGGCTTAGACCATTCCGACAGACCAAGCACTGTCTCTGGCCGCAAGGGGGGCAATACACGTCCGCCGAGTAACTGGCTGCCGGGCTGCGTGATCTGCTCCTGGCGACTGATTTCGACATCAAACATAAGCCGCCCGCCTGCTGTCAGTTGGCGGTCGATGGCAAGCGCAAGACCGGCCGCCTCACCGTCGGCACCCTTGGCATAGGGCCGCATACGGTCTGCGCCCAGGTTGAGTCGCCAGCCATTGCCCTGGTTATCGACTGCTCCGATATCGGTGGCTAGGCCAAGCGAGCGTTCCTCTTCCGCAGAGAAGCTCAGACTGCGCACAGGCATGGGGCGCTTGGTCACAAAATGCAGCAACCCACCGCCCGCCCCGGGGGCACCCCATACACCTGCAGCGCCGCGCAAGACCTCGATCTGCTGCTTGTTGCCCATGAAGATAGGGGCCTCACCCACTACAGGCACACCGTTAACACGAAAGCCCAGAACGGGATCCACTGGGAAGCCGCGTATCTGAAAGCTCTCAAAGTAGCCCAGCGGGCTGTAATTGGGCTCTACAGAAGGGTCGAATCGCAGCACCTCGGTCAGCCGCCCTCCCCCAATCTGTGCCCGTTGCTCTTGTGTAATTACCGAAGAAGACAGACTCTGCATGAGCCAAGGTATCTGGTCTGCCCCTGCTGGCATCGAGACGCCGCGGGGGGCAAGCGCTGACTCTGGGGCCTCGGTAACCACCACGGCCGGTAGAACAGAAACCCCCTGCGCATAAACAACAGATTGAGGCAGGCTCGCGAGCACTGCCAAGGCAAGCGCAGAACGCACGGTCTTGAGAGCTTTTGGAACAGATGTCATAGGGCGGCCTCTTTCAAAAAAGCAGAGAGGCAGCGAGAAGACGATTGCCTGAAAAACACAGGGCCCAAAGACCCGGCACGGAAGGCTTCTCGACGCTTCCCTGCGCAAGTCTTAACTCGATCAGGTTCAAAGGGTTTGTCTCACCCGCTCTTTAACTGCAAGAGATCAGACCCAGCAACCCGGTCTGACGTGTCGGGACCCCTAGCGTTGACCGAAGTCTACCGCGGTAAGGAACTGGGCTGCAAGCTGCCCCCGTTGTTCCCCCTTGCCACGCACTGTGAAATACCCAATGTCATGCCTCTGCAGGGCCTCCAGAAGCAGCCCTCGCACCGTGGACTGTGCCTGTGGGCCATCGCGCATCCCGGGCTCGGCCTGCCAGCCAAGATCAATATCGCAGACCAACGTGTGGGAATAGGCCTCTTTGTGGTGGGCAATCGCCTGATCGAAGAGCGTGTTGTCTTGAAAGTAAAACTGGCTATAGACCGCTGTGACAAGAGGCGCGGAGTCGCAGAACACCCAGCGCTTACCCGCGCCTCGGGCAGACACTAGGGCCTGGTCTTCGGCCTGCTTTTGTCTCTGCAGAATTTCCCATTGCTCATTGGCAGATGGGCTACGGCCAAAGTGCTCAACCCACTGGCGTAAGGGTTCTTCAAAAGACCAGCCCTCGAAATGCTGCGCCAGAAAGCGGCAGAGTATCGTCTTGCCAGTCGACTCTGCCCCTACAACAGCAACCCGCCGCATGGCATCCCGGCTAGCCACATCGAGGTCTGAGAGTGTGTCAGGCATCAGCCAATAACGCGAGAGACATGCCGCAGGTCACGAACTCTCGGCATCGTGGCTTGAGGAGGAGGCCCGCCAGCGTTGAAAGCCCCACCAGGATAAAAACAGTTGTACCGTATACAAAAGGGTAGTTGCCCAGAGGGCCTGCTGTGCGAACAAGACCACCGCAGAGGCATTAGCAACGCCCCAGAAAAGCCAGCAGTCCAGCCTTCGACGCGCCATAAGCCCCATGGCAAAGAGGCTTGTGGTGGTGACCCAGGCATCGAGCCAGGCATGGGGGTTTTCGGTCTGACCAAGAAAAACCCCCATAAGTAGCCAGGTCGAAAAAACAAACAGTAATAAAGCACGCCAATAGGGCAGGCCAAGCCAACCTGGGATGGCCTGCGCCTGGGCGGTCTGTCTTTGCCACTGAAAGAGCCCCCATAACGATAGGCCGATAAACAAGACCATAAGCCCCACCTGCCCCCAGAGGGCCAGCCGTGCATAGATAACCACATAGATCGCGCTTGAGGCAATCCATAGGGGCCATACGGCAGTCTTTTGGGCAATACCCAACAAGACCCCCCCAAGACCCAGACCGGCCGCAAGCCATTCCAGCAAGTTCATGCGAAGCGACTATGATCTAAAGATGGTTGCAAAACGTTCCCTCCGATGGAAAGAAGGCCAAGATGCCTCCGGCGCAGAGATTCTGCCCGAAGAAGACCTGCGCTGCCCTTTGTGCGACAGGCTGATGGTGCTTGGGCCCACGGTAGACGAACACCACCTCACCCCGCGGTCACAGGGGGGACGAGAAAAATTCAGGCTCCACAAAGTCTGTCACCTAAAAATTCACCAGGCCCTCAAACCCCGGGAACTTGCCCGACAGTACAATACCTGGGAGTCATTACGCACCCACCCAGAGGTTGCCAAATTTATCGACTGGGTGAAAAAGCGGCCGCCGGAGTTTTTGGGATAAATGCCGCTGTTCGCAAGACAGGCCGGTGGCACCCAGGCATTACCCTCAACGACCACGACACAACAAGGACTTCGTCCCATGGTAATTGGCTGGATCATTATTTTTCTGGTGGGCTTTCTCGCCGGCTACGTTGTCGGGCGCAAACAGCCGCCGCGGCAGGGGTAGCACTATGCGCCCCATGCCTCGAATCAAAGCCTACGGCGCACGGCTTGCTGGGCTTACCCTGCTCTCGCTCCCCGCCTTGCACGCGGCGGTGTATGCGCGGGGTCGCGCAAGGTCTGCTGGAATTACGGTGACAGTTTACTTAATTCCCTGCGGGAATTAAGTAAACTGTCACCGTAATTTCCGTAATTCTAATCAGGGCACATGAAACAGGCTCGTCGCCTCAAGCTCCAGCACCATGACCGCCTGCTGATTGTGCAACTGCCACCGCCAGCGCAGGATGCCAAGATGAGGCTTACTGCTAGCGCGCTTTACCTCAAGCACCTCGGCACGTAACCGCAACTGATCATGGGGACGCACCGGCGCAGGCCACTTGACGTAGGCCAGCCCAGGCGAGGCGAAAGACTCTGACCCGGCAAGTACTTTGTCGGCAACCAGCCGCATGGCTAGCCCACAGGTGTGCCATCCACTGGCAATAAGGCCACCAAAGTGTCCGCGTTCCGAGGCCTCAGGATCGGTATGAAACCACTGAGGGTCATAGGCCTTGGCAAAGGTAATGATCTCCTGCTCATCAACAGAAACAGGACCTGCCTCAATTACCTGACCAGGAAAAAACTCAGCAAATCGCATGGAATAAAGCCTTCAAAATTATCAAACAAAACCCCGAAACTCATTCATGGCGTGAATGCGTTTCAGGGATGATTGCCGTTCGCGAACAAACCGCGTTTATAACTGACCTGGGAATTATGGGTCTTAGTACCTTCTCTAGAGATGAAAGAAAGTAAAAGGCGACTTGTCTTTCACGCTAATACGTCTCGAAATGAATTCTACCCTCCGCCCTCATGGCCTGATGCATACCGGCCCAGTCGCCACCCGTCTGTGATACAACATCTCGCAACGCCATAACGACACCCTCTTCCATGGCCTTTAGCCCGCAGACGTAGATGTAGGTATCGCGGTCGGCCAGCAAGGCAGACAGATCGGCCGCCCGTTCCCGCAGGGCATCTTGTACGTAACGCTTGGGCTTACCGGATTCACGGGAGAAGACCAGATTAATGTCGATGAAGTCTTTGGGAAGGTTCATCAACGGGCCGAAATAAGGCAGCTCCTCTTTAGTACGAGCACCGAAGAACAACATGAGCCTGCCCTGCTCAGCAGCGCTGTTTTTGCGCTCACGGCGGCGCCATTCGGTCATCGCCCGCATGGGTGCGCTTCCGGTACCCGTGCAGATCATCACGATATTAGACTTCGGATGGTTGGGCATCAGGAAGCTGGAACCAAAGGGCCCAATAACGTCCACCGAATCGCCCACCTGCAGATCGCACAGGTAGTTGCTACCGACACCGCGTATGGGGTTTCCATTCCAGTCCTGGAGCACCCGCTTTACTGTAAGCGACACGTTGTTATACCCTGCGCGCTCGCCATTGCGGGGGCTGGCAATCGAGTACTGACGCGGATGATGCGCCCGACCATGGGAATCTACTCCGGGCGGCACAATACCCAATGACTGCCCCTCAAGCACCGGAAAGAACGCCTGGCCGAAGTCCAAGACAATATGATGAGTATCGTAGTCTTTGCCGACCTCGGTGACCCGAAAGTTTCCTGTAACCGTGGCCTTTACCGTCTTTTGTGCGGCCTTCGGCCCATACAGGTTGCTGTAAGGATGGGCCGCAGACCAGGGAGGCAGACTGGCAGAAACACCAGCCGCCGCAGGCAGCGCATTGGGGGCAACCTGAGTCGAATCGCCCGTAACTGCGCCCGCATCGCCAGGCACCGTCACCAGAGAGGAAGCAGTATCTTCAAGACTAACACCCAGACTTGCAAGGCTTTCTGCTGAGAGCTCTGCGGGCAGAGTATCCCAGCCCAGCTGCTCCTCGAGGCTATAGGCATTTATCTTCGGTACCACACGCCAGTTGTCGATCGACCCAGTAGGGCATGGCGGCACGCAGGCCATGCAAAAGTTGCATTTCTCTGCATCGACCACATAGTTACGCGAATCGTGGCTGATGGCACCTACAGGACAGGTAGCCTCGCAGGTGTTGCACCGAATGCAGATCTCGGGGTCTATCAGGTGCTGCTTGAGCACCTTGCTATCGTCTATACCCATGGCTGTCTCCTCCGCCTTCTTTTTTATATGACCGCCGAGAACCTTAGTTAAACCGAATGTACTCGAAGTTCACCGGCTGGCGATTGATACCCATAACCGGCGGCGCAATCCAGTTGGCAAACTTACCGGGCTCTACGACACGGCCCATCAGCGAGGCCACATAGGCACGGTCTTCGTCGGTGGCCAGCCACTGCTCCACATGCATATTCCACTCTTGAACAGAGACCACGCGGCCATCGGGTGATACCTTCACGGTGGAAAGGGCACCAATTTTGCGGTTAAAGGCCTTGTGCGGCACCTTAAGCCTGAAATCAATACCAGCCTTTTCTATCACCTTATTCCAACGCTCAACACCGCCCACAGAGTCTTTGATGTAGTCATCGCGCAAGACTTCGTTTAATGCGTTGAGCATTGGAACGTCTTTCTCGACGAGCTGGCCATTAACAACCTGCAGCACTTTATAGGTGTCGTTCTTCAGAATATGGTCGTCGATGCGCTTGCCTTCTTCGTACCGGCCTTTCAGTCCAGAGCTAAAGAAGGTGGCTGCATTACTTGACTCATCGGCACCAAAGAGGTCAATGGTGACCGAGAAGTGGAAGTTGAGATAACGCTGAATGGTGGGCAGGTCGATGACACCTGCAGCCCGCAGCTTAGTAACATCGTCGGTCTTTAACTGGTTCATCATGTCGCAGGTGCGCTGAATCACGCGAGACACGCCCGACTCACCGACAAACATGTGGTGGGCCTCTTCTGTGAGCATAAACCGGGTGGTGCGGGCAAGCGGGTCGAAGCTTGACTCTGCCAGGGCGCAGAGCTGGAACTTGCCATCACGGTCGGTGAAGTAGGTGAACATGTAGAACGAGAGCCAGTCAGGAGTCTTCTCGTTAAAGGCACCCAGAATACGGGGGTTGTCCTGCTCCCCGCTGCGGCGCTCGAGTAAGGCCTCAGCTTCTTCGCGGCCATCGCGGCCAAAGTGCTTGTGCAACAGATAGACCATGGCCCAGAGGTGCCGGCCTTCTTCTACATTGACTTGAAACAGGTTGCGCAGGTCGTACTGGCTTGGGCAGGTCAGACCCAGGTGACGCTGCTGCTCCACCGAGGCAGGCTCGGTATCGCCCTGGGTAACGATGATACGGCGCAGGTTGGCCCGGTGCTCACCCGGCACGTCTTGCCAGACGTTCTCGCCCATATGGTCCCCAAAGTGAATCTTGCGTCCGGCCTCAGCGGGATTGAGAAAAATGCCCCAGCGGTAGTCGGGCATCTTGACATGGCCAAACTGGGCCCAGCCCTGGGGGTCAACGCTGGTCGCTGTACGCAGATAGACATCGAAGTTCTGGCTGCCCTCCGGGCCCATGTCATTCCACCACTGAATGTAGTTGGGCTGCCACTGCTCGAGCGCCCGCTGCAGGGTACGGTCTTCGCTGAGGTTGACGTTGTTGGGGATTTTCTCGCTGTAATTAATACCGTTCATGGTCTGCTCCTTTGAAATTTCGTTCGTTAAATAAAAAGGGGTTTGCTATGTTGGGGTGAGTGCTCTGAAGCCGCAGTAGGGCTAGTTGGCCTAGACGCGATTCCAGTCGAAGGCGGCCTTCTCGCCTTTGCCATAGACCTTTAAAGCGCCCTTCTCGCCTACTGCATTGGGTCTTTGGAATATCCAGTTCTGCCAGGCAGTCAGACGTCCAAAGATACGACTGAACATGGTCTCTTTGCCATTGAACCGCAGGTTAGCCTCCATACCTGTAAGGGCATCGGGCGACATGGCAGAGCGCTCTTCAATCGCAATGCGCACCTCATCGGCCCAGTCGATGTCATCGGGGTTACTGGTAACCAGGCCTAAGGCAAATGCAGCATCGGCATCGAGCATCTGCCCGTTGGCCGCCTGCACCGCGGCAATGGCGGGTTCCTCATCGTAGAACCGACGACCAAGGCGGCTCTGACCCGTCACCATCGGGAAGGTGCCGAAGTTCATGTCAGAGACAGCGATTTTCGGGGCCTTCTGCGCATCATCGGGCAGGGCCAGCATATAGCTGCGATCGCAGGCCAGGGCAAATTCCAGAAAGCTGCCAACAAAGCAGGAGCCCGGCTCAATCAAGGCAAACAGACTGCGCGAAGAGACATCAAGCCGGCTAAAGACACGGCGCATGAGGCCTAAGGTTTCGCGCACGAGCCAATGGCTCTGATGCGCCTGTAGCAATGCATCCATCTGTAATACCGCCTGGGCATCGCCAGCTGTTTTGATAATCCAGGTACCCATGTCAAGCTCGTTGGTACGAAGCTGCAGAATGGCGTCATCAAGCTCACGCGCCAGGGCCAGCGGATACCAGGCGGCACCCGCTGCCTCAATGGCCTCGGTAGTCTGAGGCAGCGCTGCGCCTGGACCATGCACCGTGATGGTTGCGGTACGCAGTACGCGGTCGAGTTGGATCTTCACGTGGCTGTAGCTAATCGTATCGGCCGTCTCCTCGCGCTCCACGCGGGGCAGGGTAATACCTTTGGCACCTATTGGACGATCGCTCTGCTCCGCAAGCTGCTCGGCGCGCTTTTGCACGTAGTCAGCAAACTGCGCAGGCTTCACCACTTCGTCCACAAGCCGCCAGTCTTTAGCCTTCTGACCACGCACGCCCTCGGTGGTGGTGCAGAAGATATCAGCAAGGTCGTGGCGGACATGGCGCTTGTCAGTCACCCGGGTAAGACCGCCCGTGCCGGGAAGAACCCCCAGCAGCGGTACCTCGGGCAGACTCACCGAAGAGGAGCGGTCATCAATCAAGACAATCTCGTCGCAGGCCAGGGCAAGCTCGTAGCCACCGCCGGCGCAGGCGCCATTGACCGCAGCGATGAACTTCAGGCCACTGTGCTTGGAAGAGTCTTCAATACCGTTACGGGTCTCGTTGGTGAACTTACAGAAGTTGACCTTCCAGGCATGACTGGAAAGCCCCAGCATAAAAATGTTGGCGCCCGAACAGAAGATGCGGTCCTTCAGGCTGGTTACCACCACCGAACGCACTTCGGGGTGCTCGAAACGAATACGGTTTAGGGCATCGTTAAGCTCGATATCCACGCCGAGGTCGTAGCTGTTGAGCTTGAGCTTGTAGCCGGGGCGCAGCCCTGCATTCTCGTCAATGTCTACGGCCAGAGTGGCTACGGCGCCGTTGAAGCTTAATTTCAGGTGCTTGTACTGCGTGGGATCGGTCTGATACTCGACGCGGGGGTGGCTATTCATGTCTGTCTCCTCAGGTGGTGTTGTGATGGTTGCTACAGCAGTGCATGCTGCTATGACATGAATAATAATGCAACAATATTTCCCGTGTCAAGCACTTTAATGCATATCCAGGAAGTCCCTTACAGATGCCCGCAGGAGCCCAAAAGTCTCTGCCAATGGCTGTCGGCTGGTATCGAGGGTGAGGTCGGCCTTGGAATAAAAAGCCGCACGACCTTCAAGGATATTGCAGAGATCCTGCATGGCCTCACGGCTGGCCGCCATCGGGCGCAGATCGCCCTGGGCCCGCACCCGGCCCATGTGGTCTTCGGGGTCGGCCTTGAGCCATAAGGTGGAACAGTGGCTTAGCAAAAGGTTAAAGGTCGCAGGATCGGAGACAAGCCCACCCGGCGTGGCAATCACCGCCTCGGGATAGATCTGAATCGCTTCTTCGAGCGCCCGTCGCTCGTACCGGCGATAGGCATTGACCCCATAGAGGGCCTGTATCTCGGCGACGCTGCAGCCGGCAAACTTTTCGATCTCTTGGCTGAGCTCAACAAACGGAAAGCCCAGGTCCTCGGAGAGCATGCGCCCTAATGTGGACTTGCCCGCACCCCGCAGACCAATTAAGGCGAGACGCCGGCTCTTCTCCCTTGAACCGGGCTTTACCAGGCCAAGAGAATCTGAGATCTGCAACCGAATTCGGCGTAGAGACGCCTCATCCTGCTGCTGCAGAAGTTCTCTTAGCAAAAGCCACTCTGGGCTCTGGGTGGTCACATCGCCGACAAGCTCCGCCAAAGAACACTGCAGGGCGTTGGCCACCTGCAGAAGTACCAGAATAGACGGGTTGCCTAGCCCATATTCAAGGTTCGCAAGGTGCCGATCCGATACCTCAGCCGCCTGGGCAAGGGCCCGACGGGTCATTCCCTTGCGAGCTCGGGCGGTTTTCACGCGCTCGCCGAGCGCCACCAGGAAAGGGTTTTTCTCCTCTGTTCCAGCATCCTGACCGAAAATATGAACTATAGTGCTTGACATATTGGGAAATGAGATCTAATGTGCATACCTGCACGATACTGCATAACCGCAACTCGAGCAAGCCTGAGACCCCTGCGCATCGGGGTAGGCCCCAGAGAACAACCAAGGAGACGCGCCGTGACACCCGATACCTTTCGATCACAGATCGCCGCACTCACCCAGGCCCTTGCCGGCCAGATCCAGTTCACGCAAGGAGCGACAGCATGATCGCCCGGCTCGAAAACCACCTTGCAGGCAAATGGCAGGCCGGCAGCGGCCAAGGCATCACCCTGTCTGACCCCGTGCTGGGAACCCCGCTAGTAGAGGTCGATGCAAAGGGCATAGATCTTGCGGCGGGTTTTGCCTTTGCCCGGTCGCAGGCGGGCCCGGCCTTGCGCTCCATGACCTATCAAGAGCGCGGTGCGATGCTCGGCAAGATCGCTGCGGTGTTGCAGTCCCAGCGTGACCGCTACTACGAGATCTCCACGGCCAACAGCGGCACGGTAAAAAACGACACCGCGGTGGATGTCGATGGCGGCATCTACACGCTCTCGACCTATGCCCGGCTGGGAGACAAACTGGGCGCGCGCCGGTTTCTGCTGGATGACGAGGCTGTGAAGCTCGGCAAAGAGCCCCTCTTTCAGTCTCAGCACATTCTCTCGCCCCGTGCGGGGCTTGCGCTTTTTATCAATGCCTTTAATTTCCCGAGCTGGGGGTTATGGGAAAAGGCCGCCCCCGCGCTGCTTTCTGGGGTTCCTGTGGTGGTGAAGCCGGCCACGGCCACTGCCTGGCTCACCCACCAGATGGTGCAGGACGTGATCGATGCCCAGATTCTGCCCCCGGGTGCCCTGTCGATTGTCTGCGGCAGTTCTGCGGGGCTTCTGGATGCACTTACCCCTTTTGACATGGTCTCGTTTACTGGGTCCGCAGATACTGGAGCACTGATTCGCAGCCATCGCGCAGTCACGGGGCATTCGGTGCGCGTCAATATTGAGGCCGATAGCCTCAACAGTGCGCTGCTGCTTCCTGATGCCGCAGACTCTTCAGAAACCTTGGAGCTGCTTGCCAAAGAAGTCAGCCGGGAAATGACTGTGAAGTCCGGCCAGAAGTGCACAGCGATTCGTCGTGTCTTCGTTCCCGAGGCCCTCTACGAGAAGGCAGCAGCAGCCATTGGGGCGCGCCTGCAGAAGGTCACCGTAGGAAACCCGCGCAATGAGTCTGTGCGCATGGGTGCCCTGGTGAGCCGCGAGCAGTTCGTAACCGTATGTGAAGGAATCGGTCAGCTCAGCGCTCAGGCCGACCTGCTCTTCGATGGACGCGGTGCCCCTCTGGTGGATGCGGATCCTGCGATTGCCTGCTGCTTGGGCCCGGTGCTCCTAGGCTGCACCGATCCGGAGGGCCGGCCTCTGGTGCACGACCTGGAGGTCTTTGGACCGGTGGCCACCCTTATGCCCTACAAGAGCCTAGAGCAGGCGTATGGGCTAATCGCAAGGGGCCAAGGCTCGCTGGTGACCTCAATCTATGGCAAGGACCCAATAGCCTTGGCGCAGGCCGCATACGCGGTGGCACCCTATCACGGTCGCGTGCATGTCATCAGCCCGGACGTCGCAGCTTTGCAGACAGGCCATGGCAATGTCATGCCGCAGTCGATTCACGGAGGGCCCGGCCGCGCAGGCGGTGGAGAGGAACTCGGCGGCTCCCGCGCGCTGCAGTTTTATCACCAACGCTCTGCCCTTCAGGCCAGCACGGAGGTTCTTGCCGCACTTTAGATTTTTTCCCTTAACCAGTAGAAAAGACCCGAGAGAGAAAACATTCCCCGGGGATAGGAGACAAGACCATGCAGCACGCAGAACCCCTGGCAACAGGGTTAGACCAGTCCAAGACATCGGCCGCAGCAGTCCCGGCCCCCGGGGCTTCTTTTAACTTTGCAGACCATCTCTTTCGGGTCAATGCCCAACGGGCCCATAAGCCCGCATTTATCGACGACCGTGGCAGTCTGCGCTACGGAGAACTTCAAGACCGGGCGCAGCGCATCGCCCAAGGGCTTCTGAACCAAGGCCTGCAACGCGAAGACCGTGTCTTGCTGCTCATGCACGACAGCAACGACTGGCCGGTGAGCTTTCTGGGATGCCTCTATGCGGGCATTGTTCCGGTGGCGGTAAATACCCTTTTATCAGCAGACGACTATGCCTACATGTTGACGCACAGCCAGGCCAAGGCTGCGCTCGTCTCAGCGCCTCTGCGGGCTGCCCTCGCCCAGGCGATCGAAAAATCATCGGCAAAGCCCAAGACGGTTATCGTGTCGGGGCTTGCCGATACGTCGTCGGCCAATGCTTCGCCAAGTGCCTCGCTAGGCGCGCCGGATATCGCAATTGAGGCGCTCTATGCGGCCAGCCCGATGGTAGCCTGTGCGGACACCCATGCCGACGAGATTGCCTTCTGGCTCTATTCCTCGGGGTCTACTGGCAAGCCCAAGGGCACGGTGCACACCCATGGCAACCCCTATTGGACAGCCGAGCTCTATGGCAAGCGCGTGCTGCAACTACAAGAGTCAGATATCTGCTTCTCGGCAGCCAAGCTCTTTTTTGCCTACGGCCTGGGCAATGGGCTGTCATTTCCGCTGTCGGTGGGGGCAACGGTAGTCTTAATGGCCGAGCGGCCCACACCGGATGCGGTATTCAAGCGCTGGGTCGACCACAAGCCCACCATTTTCTTTGGGGCCCCCACGGGCTATGCAGGCATGCTCGCCTCACCCAATCTGCCTGCACGTAGTGCGGTAGCGCTACGCATGTGCTCCTCCGCAGGCGAGGCGCTGCCCGCGGAAATCGGTCAACGGTTCACTCAGCACTTTGGCGTGGAGATCATCGATGGCATCGGCTCCACTGAGATGCTCCACATTTTTCTATCAAACCAGCCCGGGCGCGTGCGCTACGGAACCACGGGATGGCCAGTGCCGGGTTATGCCATCGAGTTACGTGACGACAAGGGCCAGCCCGTTGCCCCCGGCGAGGTGGGCGACCTCTACATTCACGGGCCAAGCAGTGCGCTGATGTACTGGCAGAACCGCGAGAAGTCGCAGGAGACCTTTCGTGGAGCCTGGACCAAGAGTGGTGACAAGTATGTGCAGAATGACGACGGCAGCTTCACCTATGCTGGCCGTAGCGACGACATGCTTAAGGTCAGCGGCATCTATGTCTCTCCGTTTGAAATCGAATCCACCCTCATGCAGCACCCGGCCATCTTAGAGGCCGCTGTCATCGGTATCTCCGATGCCGAAGGGCTTACCAAGACTAAGGCCTTCGTGGTGCGCAAGCCGGGGCAGCAGGTATCCGAAGAGGAACTCAAGGCCTTTACCAAAGAGAAGCTCGCGGCCTACAAGTACCCTCGGTTTTTTGCCTTTGTCGATGAGCTACCCAAGACCGCCACTGGCAAGATCCAGCGATTTCGTCTTCGCGAACAGGAGCACCAGAGCAAGTGAACGTCGGCATATCTTGGGCCGGTCGCAGCATCGATATCGAGTATCGATGGACCGACGCGACCGAGGAAAGCAGCCCTCTGCCCGCAACACGCTGGGCTCCGTCACCTGCTCCGATCATGGTCTTTCTGCACGAGGGCCTGGGGTCGGTGTCTATGTGGAGAGACTTTCCGGATCAGCTCTGCAGGACACTGGGCCTGCGAGGCCTGGTCTACTCCCGGCCTGGCTATGGAAATTCCACTCCTCGGCCAGGCAACGAACGCTGGCAGCCAGACTTCATGCACCGACAGGCCTTTGAAGTGCTACCGGCATTTCTTCAGGCGCTTGGGGTTGCGCCGAGTGATCAGCCTATCTACCTTTTCGGCCACAGCGATGGCGGTTCGATCAGCCTGCTCTATGCGGCGCGTCAGTCCCAGTCGCTTGCCGGTATTGTTGTGGCGGCGCCGCACATCATGGTCGAAGACATTACGGTAGAGAACATTCAAAAGGCGCGCGAGGCCTATCTTGCAACAGACCTCAAGCAAAGGCTGGGCAGACACCATCGGCAGCCTGACTCCGCCTTCTGGGGCTGGAACGATATCTGGCTTGATGCCCGGTTTCGTGCATGGTCGATTGAGTCGGAGCTCGACGCGATTACCTGTCCTGTCCTGGCAATCCAAGGCGAGAACGATGAGTACGGCACCATGGCCCAGATTGACGGAATCGCAGCGCGGGTCTCACAAGCCCGGCTGCACAAAATTGCCCAGTGCGGCCATTCCCCCCACAAAGACCAGCCGCAAGAGGTGATCTCTGCCGTAGAGAAGTTCTTAGCCCATACCGCAGGGCCAAATAGCAGCAGTGCTACCGCCTAGGCGGCCCGGGCAGCCTTGAACTTCACCTGAGGCGCCAGAATGGTGGCCTCGCCCTCAATCACGAGTTCGCCCCGTTGGTTCTTGACCACGGTATCAAGCCAGACCATGCCCTTGGCATCGTCTTTCTTGGTTACCGTTACGGTGGCGGTAATCACATCGTTCACATAGACCGGTCGGCGAAATTTAAAGGTCTGCCCCAGGTAGATGGTGCCAGGCCCAGGAAACTGCGTGCCCAAGATGCGCGAAAACAGCGCGCCACTCCACATGCCATGGCCGACGACGTCTTTCATGATGGTTTTGCGGGCAAAGTCTGGGTCGAGGTGGGCTGGGTTGGTATCGCCCGTTACATCGGCAAAGTCGCGGATGGCCTTGGGGGTGAGGGTTGCCGATTCACTGGCCGATTGGCCGACTGAGATATCGCTGTAAACGGTATTTTCCATGGTCGATTAACGGTTAGGTTGAAGGAACACTACATTGCAAACTGGCTCGGGCACCTCAGGGTTCAGACACCAGCGCGAGGATTAAGGACACTTAAAAAAGAAATGCAAAATGTTGCGCAGCAGCATTCTCTCCGGAAATCGGCGCGAGCGTCAATCTTTTTCTGCACTAATTCAGGGAGACGTCCGATCAGGGCGCTTCCAACCAGGCCTAGGCGTGCGCCCAGGCGAAGCGGCTATGATTCGCCTCTATGGTGCTAAACCTTCCGAACCTGCTCACCTGGGCCCGAATTCTTGCGATACCGATGTTTCTAGGGGTGTTCTACCTTCCCCTGGGCCTTTCGGTACACGAGCGCAATATGCTGACAACAGCGATTTTCGTGGCCGCGGCGCTGACCGACTGGATTGATGGCTGGCTGGCCAGACGCTGGAACCAGACCTCGTCTTTTGGCGCCTTTCTCGATCCTGTGGCGGACAAGCTTATGGTCTGTGCAGCGCTGGTAGCCCTAATTGACGCGGGCCGGGTCGGTCCCATCATTGGCCTGATCATTATTGGTCGAGAGATCACTATCTCTGCCCTGCGGGAGTGGATGGCTGAGATCGGCGCGCGCCGCAGTGTGGCTGTGAACTGGCTGGGCAAGGCAAAGACCATTGCCCAGATGGTGGCGATTCCCTTTCTGCTGTACTACGGGCCGATCTTCGACGGAGCGATACACACCCAGCACTGGGGCGACTGGCTGATTCAGTTTGCCGCGGCACTTACCTTTCTGTCCATGGTCTACTACCTTGTGAAGGCCGCCCCTGAGATTCGGCGGCGTTCCTAGCCAGGGGCTTCACGCCGCCAGTAAAGCGCTAGGCAAGGTGGTGCAGATCTATTTGCGGGAAGCGCCCTAGGAACCTATAATGCAGGGCTTACTGCGGGAGTAGCTCAGTTGGTAGAGCGCAACCTTGCCAAGGTTGAGGTCGCGAGTTCGAGACTCGTCTCCCGCTCCAGTTCAAAAGGGAAGCGGCTGTTTCAAACGCTTCCCTTTGTCTTTTGTGATGCGCTGGCGGAATGGCAGAGTGGTTATGCAGCGGCCTGCAAAGCCGTGTACCTCGGTTCGATTCCGGGTCCCGCCTCCACTGTCTGGCCCAAATGTCGCTTAGCCCCTTGCAGGAAAAACGATTCTTATGGGTGCTGGCGGGCATTCAGTTCAGTCATATCGTCGATTTCATGGTCATGATGCCCCTCGGGCCACAGATCATGCAGGCCTTCGGCATCTCTGCCGCAGCATTTGGGCTCCTGGTGTCAAGCTATACCTACACCGGCGCGATCAGTGGGCTTATCACAGCCAGCGTTATTGATCGGTTCGATCGCCGGCGGTATCTGCTGGTAGTCTTCTCGGGGTTCATACTCGCATCCATGGCCTGTGGTCTGGCCCAGAGCTATTTCTGGCTGGTGGCCGCGCGCGCCACGGCAGGGGCCTTTGGCGGCATCATGGGGGCGCTTGTTTTTACCATCAGTGCAGACCATATTCCTTATGTTCGACGTGGCAAGGCAAGCGGCGTGATCATGGGCGCCTTCTCTCTGTCTACCGTAATTGGCGTACCACTATCGCTCACGCTGGCAACACACTGGGGCTGGCGAATGCCATTTTTTGCAATCGGAGCGGTATCGCTGGGGCTGCTGTACCTGGCCTGGCGGGAGATTCCCAGAAAATCCAGAGGCCCCACCGCCCACGATGCAGACTCGCCTATTGAACCCGCACTGATTCTTCGTCGCCTGGGCCCCTTGCGCGACGTGCTGCGGGCGCGCCACTGCCGGATCGCCATGGGCCTAAGCATGCTCGTGCTCTTTTCAAGCTTTCTGTTAATCCCGTATATCACGGTGCACCTGGTCTATGACGTGGGGGTGCGCCTTGAACAGATTCCTCTGATGTACCTGTTCGGGGGCACGGCCTCGTTCTTCTCAGCCCGCATCATTGGCCGTCTTGCAGACCGGTATGGAAAACTGAAGGTCTATCGACGCGTGGCCTTGCTTTCGCTGATTCCCCTGGTCTGGCTCCCCAATATGGGCGCCTCGCCACTTTGGCTCGCGCTGGTCTGCACGACATTGTTTTTTGTGCTCGTACCCGGAAGAATGGTGGCTGTGTCCGCTGCGATTGTCTCTGCCCCGCCACCTAGTCAGCGTGCCCGCTTCATGGCGGTGAACACCGCTGCCCAGCAACTGGCAATGGGCTCGGCCGCAATCATTGGCGGGCTGCTGCTCACCGCCCGCCCCGAGGGCGGCTTTGACGGCATGGTCTGGGTGTCGCTTGCCTCGCTGCTGGCCACTCTGCTTGGAATCTGGTGGTCGCACCGGGTGGTTCTCTTGGGCAAAGAACAGGGCGAACTCTCTGCAGCGTCATGACAGCCATCTCTTTAGACGGGTTTGACCTGCGAAGCCTGCCTGCCGGCTTCACCGACAATCCCTACCCCTGGTACGAGGCCCTGCGCAGCCACGCTCCGGTACGCCAGATGCCCGATGGCTCTGTCTTTCTCACCCGTTATCGCGACATCGAGTTTGTCTACAAGAACCCCAAGATCTTTTCCTCCGATAAGAAGCAGGAGTTCCTTCCCAAGTTTGGGCAAAGCCCTTTGTACGACCATCACACGACCAGCCTGGTCTTTAACGACCCACCGCTGCACACGCGGGTTCGGAAGATTCTCATGGGTGCGCTCACGCCCAAGGCCATTCACCAGATGGAGGCAGGCCTTGTTCGCCTGGTCGACGGGCTGCTCGACCAGCTCGCGGCCGATGCCCGAGGCGGCGGCGCAGTCGATTTGATTTCTGGCTATGCCAGCGCCATTCCCGTGGAGGTCATCGGAAACCTGCTTGGCATTCCACGCCAAGACAGGGAGCCTCTGCGAGACTGGTCGCTTGCCATTCTGGGGGCCTTAGAGCCCCGTCTGTCAGAGGCTCAGATGCAGCGGGGGAATTCTGCAGTCACCGATTTTTTATCCTATCTGCGCGGCCTGGTTAGCCAGAGACGGGCTACCCTGGGTGATCCGCAGACCGATGTGCTTACCCGGCTTATTCTGGGCGAGGGCGGCACGGGCGAGTTGCTGTCCGAAGAAGAGCTGCTACAGAACTGCATTTTTATTCTGAATGCAGGCCATGAGACCACGACCAACCTCATTGGTAATGCCCTTGTCACGCTGCAGCACTGGCCTGAGGAACTGCGCAGGCTGCTTGCAGAGCCCCACTTGATAGACGATGCCATCGAGGAAGTGCTGCGGTTTGAGAGCTCGAACCAGCTTGGAAATCGGCGGGCTATGGAAGATACGCGCCTAGGTACGGGCCTATCGAATACCGAGATTCCTAAAGGCACCCTGATCACCCTGTGTATTGGGGCGGCCAACCGTGACCCCGAGGTTTTCGAACAGCCCGAAGAGTTTCGCATTGACCGGCCGCAGCATCGGCACCTTGCCTTTGGCTCTGGTATTCATCTCTGTGCGGGTATGTCGCTTGCCAGGCTCGAAGGGCGTATTGCCCTAGGGCGCTTCCTCGCGAGGTTTCCTGAATACCGGCTGGCGGCCCCACCCATTCGTGGCGGCCGGGTGCGGTTTCGCGGGTTCCAGTCGATTCCTGCCTTTCTGGCGTAGTCCTTGCTTTGTACGGAATGCGGCAATCCTTGTCCGCATTTCTGTCAACTTTTTCGCAGGAGGCATGCCATGTTAATTCCCAGTGTTCGCTCGGCTACGCCCAGCAAACCCAACCGTGAGGCCCGTTCCGGCCAGCTAAGGCTTTCCCTTGGCTTTTCAGAGCCCAGAACAGAGACCCGTCGGCCCGTGGCAAAAGATGAGTACACCCCAACCACCACGCGGCCCGATGAGGACTTTCTCGAAAAGTATTTCTCGGCAGCAAAGCGGCGGTAAAGGCCTATTCACCTAGTAGCGGTCTGACCAGCGCGCTCTGGCGGATAATGGGGGCGTCTTCACCCCCGGAGTCCAGACCGCATGGAAATTTTCGACTACGACAATGTCTTGCTCTTGCCCCGCAAATGCCGGGTAAAGAGCAGATCGGAATGTGACGCCAGCGCGCAGCTTGGTGGGCGCAGGTTTCGTATTCCCGTGGTGCCTGCCAACATGAAGACGGTGGTCAATGAAGACATCTGTGTCTGGCTTGCCCAGCACGACTACTTCTATGTCATGCATCGCTTCGATGTAGATAACGTGGCCCTGGTGCGGCAGTTTCATGATGCCGGGGTTTATGCGTCAATCTCACTGGGCGTCAAAGAGGCGGACCGTCAGGCGGTGCTCTCCTTACGGCAGCAGAGTTTAATTCCAGAGTTCATCACCATTGATATTGCCCATGGCCATGCCGACAGCGTGCGCGACATGATTGGTCACATTAAGACCCATCTGCCCCAGACCTTTGTGATTGCCGGCAACGTGGGCACACCCGAGGCGGTGATCGACCTTGAGAACTGGGGGGCAGATGCCACCAAGGTGGGCATTGGCCCTGGGAAGGTCTGCATCACGCGCATGAAGACCGGCTTTGGTACCGGCGGCTGGCAGCTTTCTGCCT
The DNA here is from genome assembly GCA_049426285.1 of Burkholderiaceae bacterium. Lineage (GTDB taxonomy): Bacteria > Pseudomonadota > Gammaproteobacteria > Burkholderiales > Burkholderiaceae_A > Hahnella. The sequence goes on along the minus strand of JBMSYB010000004.1, from coordinate 523 downwards.
TGAAATGGTGTGCCCGGGTGGCAACCAAGCCCATCATCGCTGATGGCGGCATACGCGAGCATGGCGACATTGCCAAGAGCATTCGGTTTGGCGCAACCATGGTGATGATTGGCTCGATGCTGGCTGGCCATGAAGAAAGCCCTGGGCAGACCGTGGAAGTCGATGGCAAGCGCTATAAGGAGTACTACGGTTCGGCCAGCGACTTTAACAAGGGCGAGTACAAGCATGTCGAGGGTAAGCGCATTCTTGAGCCCATTAAAGGCCGGCTCGCCGACACCCTTGTAGAGATGGAGCAAGACGTGCAGTCGTCAATCTCTTATGCGGGGGGTCTGAAGCTTCTGGACATCCGCAAGGTGAACTATGTCATTCTCGGTGGGGACAACGCTGGGGAGCATCTGCTGATGTGAGGCGCTAGCCCGTGCCCTTACCAGAGCAGTAGAATTACAGGCTGTTTGAACGTGGCAAATCGTGGGGACGTAGCTCAGCTGGGAGAGCGTCGCGTTCGCAATGCGAAGGTCGGGAG